>DASUAC010000392.1:0-12178 GCA_035763985.1 Jatrophihabitans sp.
CGGGATCGGGCTTCGGTAGTCACCTGGGCGGACACCGCATCAACAATGCCCCGGGCAGCACCGTGACGTCCAATTCGGTGCGCTCGTCGACGTAGTCGCCGTCGAACTCGAACGGCACCGGCCGGGCCGCGGTGATCCGTACCCGGCGGCCGGACAGTACGTCGGCCTTCCGATCCGCCGACTTGCTCAGGATTCGGCCGGCCAGCACCGGCCAGTCCAGTGCGGTCCGCGGGGCCAGCACGATGACATCCAGCTTGCCGTCGTCCGGCGCGGCATCCGGCAGCAGGGTGATGCCGGCTTCCAACTGGCCGACGTTGCCGACCAGCACACCGATCGCCCGCCGGCGCAGCGGCGGCTGGTCGTCCACCCGGATCTCATACCGGACCCGCCGGTGCCGCTTGACCGCCCGGACGAACCCGGCCAGGTAGGCGAGCCAGCCGATCCGTTGCTTCAGCCGCTCATCGGTGTGCCGGATCAGCATGGCGTCGAAGCCCAGCCCCGCCATCACCAGGAACCGCAGGTCGCCGGTCGCCAGCACGTCGAGCTGGCGGTCGCTGCCGGCGAAGGCGACCTCCAGCGCGTCCGGCAGCTCCAGCGGGATGCCCAGGTTGCGAGCCAACAGGTTGCCGGTGCCGTCCGGTAACACCGCCATCGCCACCCCGGTGCCGGCCAGTGCTCCGGCACACGCGGCCACCGTGCCGTCACCACCGCAGACCAGCAGCAGTTTGGCACCGTCGGCCACCGCCTGCCGGGCCTGGCCGGCGCCGGGATCCTGCTCCGTGGTCAGCAGGTACCTGACCTCGGCACCGGCGCGGTCGCTGATCGCCCGCCGCAACTCGTCCGGGTCGAACTTCACCGGATTGATCACTGCCGCAATCAGGCTCATCGCTTCACCTTGCTCTTCGCGCGAGCGCTCACACACTGGCCTTCCTCGGGTCGGTACAACATCAGCGCGCCGGCCACCAGCAGCCAGCACGCCCCGAGCAGCGCGCCGGCCAGCACGTCGGTGGGGTTGTGCATGCCGCGATACAACCGGGACAGCCCGACCGCCGCCGGCATCAACACGGCCAGCGCGGTCGCCAGCAGCCGCAGCCAGCCGGCCCGAGCCGCGGTCCAGGCGATCAGCGCCAAGCTGCCGTACAGCGCCACCGCGGCGGCCGTGTGCCCGGACGGGAAGCTGGAGGTCGGCGGTGCCGAGTCCAGCCTCGGCACCGCCGGCCGATGCCGCTCCACCAGCAGCGTCGTGCCGAGGAAGATGGTCACCTCACCGATCAGGCCGGCCGCCAGGAACAGCGACTCCCGCCAGCGGCCCAGCCGCCAGCGCAGCACCACGAAGCAGACCAGGCCGATGGCGATGACCGTTTCCGTCTCGGCGCCGAACGTCACCACCTTGGTCACCGTGTTCCAGTCCGGCGTCCGGCGCTGCACGAACCAGCGGTCCACCGAGCCGTCCCACCGGGTGATCGCGCTGTTCCGCAACCAGTGGGTGAGTAGCTGACCGGTGCCGACCAGCAGCGCGAGCAGGACCAGCGCGGCGCCGATCAACCGGGCGGCCAGCATAGGCGGGTTGGCGAACTCGAACCTGCCGGCCGGTACGGCTGCCTCGTTACCGGTCACCGCGCGACCACCCCTGGTTATCCAAGGCACGGCGCCGACGCCGGGCCGGGCGAACATACCAACGCCAACCCCCATTGCGGCGGCATTACACCCACAATGGGTGTCGAAGTGACCTCCGGGAGCGGTGATGACAGCACTTGACAGCAACCCGGCCGACGATCGACCGGCCGGCGCGGACGATGCGCCGGCGCTGGTGCAGGCGGCCGAGCAGGCCGCGGACGAACTCGATCGGCTGGTGCCACCCGTCGACGACGTGGCCAACCGGGTGCTGCCGGACAACGCCCGGCTGGTGCGCTGGGCGGCTCCGCTGTTCCTGGTCTGCGCGGCGATCCTGCTGCCGTGGATCGTGATCGCCGGGATCACGCTGCCGTCCCGCTCGCTGTCGCGTAACTACAACCTGGCTTGGGCCGGGTACGACGTGATCCTGTTGCTCGGACTGGCCGGTACCGCGTTCACCACGCTGCGCCGGACCCGCTTCCTGCCGATCGCGGCCGCGGCCACCGGCGCCCTGCTGACCGCCGACGCCTGGTTCGACGTGCTCACCAGCCCGGCCGGCTGGGACGAGGTCGAGGCGATCGCGATGTCGGTGTTCGCAGAGTTGCCGCTGGCGGCGGTGTGCTTCTGGCTGGCCTGGCACAGCCAGGAGATGATGGAGCGACGGCTGGTGCTGCTGGCCGGCCGGCGCCGGCTCAAGGCTGCCCCTGCGGCCAGCCGGCGCCGCTGACCGGCAACCCGCTGGACGACCACCCCGCGGCCACCCGTATCCTCTTCGACGGAGGATTCGCATAGTGGCCTAGTGCGCACGCTTGGAAAGCGTGTTGGGTGCAAGCCCTCAGGGGTTCGAATCCCCTATCCTCCGCCAGCTGTTTCTTCCGTGAACCCGCGCGGGCCGACACGTCCGCCCGGTTCGGCGGCCGTCCCCGGTCGCCGGCAGTTTCTGCTTCAACGATAAGGCTCTGGCCACTCGCTGCGTAGTCGCCGCCCAGGCCGGGCCTCGCCACCTGTTTCACCGTCCACCCTGTTTCACCGTCCACCCTGCTTCACCGTGCACCCGGTGCTGCCAGCAAACGAAACCGGGCGGTCCCGGTTTCCCGGGACCGCCCAGCGGTTCGTCGTGCGGTGGTTGAGCGTGGACCAGAAGTCCAGCCAGGTGGACCCAGAAGTCCACGCCGGCCAGGTGGACTAGAAGTCCATGCCGCCCATGTCGCCACCGCCACCGGCCGGAGCGGCAGCCTTCTCCGGCTTGTCGGCCACCACGACCTCGGTGGTCAGGAACAGCGCGGCGATGGAGGCGGCGTTCTGCAGAGCGGACCGCACCACCTTCGCCGGGTCCGGGACGCCGGCAGCCAGCATGTCGACGTACTCGCCGGTGGCCGCGTTCAGGCCGTGGCCGGGCGGCAGGCCGGCGACCTTCTCGGCCACCACGCCACCCTCGAGCCCGGCGTTGATCGCGATCTGCTTCAGCGGAGCGGCCAGCGCCACCTTGACGATGTTGGCACCGGTCGCCTCGTCGCCGGTCAGGTCCAGCTTCTCGAAGGCCGAGACGCTGGCCTGCAGCAGCGCCACGCCACCGCCGGCGACGATGCCCTCCTCGACGGCCGCCTTGGCGTTGCGCACCGCGTCCTCGATGCGGTGCTTGCGCTCCTTGAGCTCCACCTCGGTGGCGGCGCCGACCTTGATCACCGCAACGCCGCCGGCCAGCTTGGCCAGCCGCTCCTGCAGCTTCTCCCGGTCGTAGTCGGAGTCGGAGTTCTCGATCTCGGCCCGGATCTGGTTGACCCGGCCCTGGATCTGGTCGGCATCGCCGGCGCCGTCGACCACGGTGGTCTCGTCCTTGGAGATGACCACCTTGCGGGAGCGGCCCAGCAGGTCCAGACCGGCGTTCTCCAGCTTCAGGCCCACGGTCTCGGAGATGACCTGGCCACCGGTCAGGATCGCGATGTCCTGCAGCATGGCCTTGCGACGGTCGCCGAAGCCCGGGGCCTTGACGGCGACGGACTTGAAGGTGCCGCGGATCTTGTTCACCACCAGGGTGGACAGCGCCTCGCCGTCCACGTCCTCGGCGATGATCACCAGCGGCTTGCCGGCCTGCATGACCTTCTCCAGCAGCGGCAGCAGATCCTTGACGCTGGAGATCTTGCCCTCGTGGATCAGGATGTACGGGTCGTCCAGCTGCGCTTCCATCCGCTCGGTGTCGGTGACGAAGTACGCGCTGATGTAGCCCTTGTCGAAGCGCATGCCCTCGGTGAGCTCCAGCTCCAGGCCGAAGGTGTTGCTCTCCTCGACGGTGATGACGCCTTCCTTGCCGACCTTGTCCATCGCCTCGGCGATCAGCTCGCCGACCGTGGTGTCAGCGGCCGAGATCGAGGCGGTGGCAGCGATCTGCTCCTTGGTCTCGACCGGCTTGGCGACGTTCAGCAGCTGCTCGGACACCGAGATGACCGCCTGCTCGATGCCGCGCTTGAGCGCCATCGGGTTGGCGCCGGCGGCCACGTTGCGCAGGCCCTCGCGGACCAGCGCCTGGGCCAGCACGGTGGCGGTGGTGGTGCCGTCGCCGGCTACGTCGTCGGTCTTCTTGGCAACTTCCTTGACCAGCTCGGCACCGATCTTCTCGTACGGGTCCTCGAGCTCGATCTCCTTGGCGATGGAGACGCCGTCGTTGGTGATGGTGGGGGCACCCCACTTCTTCTCCAGCACCACGTTGCGGCCCTTCGGGCCCAGCGTCACTTTCACTGCGTCGGCGAGGGTGTTCATGCCGCGCTCGAGGCCGCGGCGGGCCTCTTCATCGAACGCGATCAACTTGGCCATTCGTGTCGTCCTTTGCTGTCTTGGTGCGTATCCACTCGGCAATGGCTGGGTTCTCGCCGACCGGCGATGCCCGCGACGGACGGCTCCGACGATGACCCGGGACGGGCCGGTACGGAGCCTCATCACGATCGGCTGGCACTCACAGTACCCGAGTGCTAAGTCAGGTTTAGCACTCGGACCCCGAGAGTGCAAGAAAGGGCCCGTCGGCCGGCGCCGCCCGTGCCTACCCCGACGCCACTCGCGCCGGCGACGCCCCCGGTACCCGTCCGAAACCGGCTTGGCGGCCCACATAGCGTGTAGCCATGAGCGATCTCTCTCTCGGCAGCTACCCGGAAACCCGCACGGTGGACCAGCAGGACGACTTCCACGGCACCACGGTGGCCGACCCGTACCGGTGGCTGGAGGACCAGAACTCCGAGGAGGTGGCCGAGTGGGTGCGCCGGCAGGCCGACCTCGCCGACCACTACCTGGCCCAACTGCCCGGCCGGGACCGGCTGGCCGAGCGGCTGAGCCGGCTCTCCGAACTGCCGGTCTCCACCGTGCCCTGGTTGCGCGGCGGCCGCTGGTTCCGCCGGACCAACGACGGCAAGCAGCAGCAGGCGGTGCTGCGGGTTGCCGAGAGCCCGCTGGCCGACGGCCGGGTGCTGATCGATCCCAACCGGGCCAGCGCCGACGGCACCACCGCGCTGGCCGCGGCCATCCCGGATCCGGCGGGCCGGCTGGTGGCCTGGTCCTATCAGTCGGTCGGCTCGGACTGGTGCCGCTGGCGGGTACGGGACGTCGAGACCGGCGAGGACCTGGCCGATGACCTGCAGTGGGCCAAGTTCGTCGAGCCCACCTGGCTGGGTGACTCCTCGGGCTTCGTGTACGCGGTCTACCCACCGGCCGACGAGCAGGACGCGTACTCCTCGGCCAACCAGGCACCGAAGCTGATGCTGCACCGGCTGGGCACCGAGCAGGACGCCGACGAGGTGCTGCTGCACTTCCCGGACCGGGCCGGCCTGCACTACTGGCCGTGGGTGGACCGGGACCACGGATGGCTCGCGGTGCTGCTGGAGGACAGCGAGACGGACGCCCGTTCGGTCTGGATCCAGGATCTGAACGACCCGGCCGACCGTCCGCACGAGCTGGTGCCGCCCGGCCCCGCGCACTGGATGCCGGTCGCCGCCGACGAGCGCGGCCTGATCATGCGCACCGACGCCGACGCCGAGCGGGGCCGGCTGGTCTGGGTGGACCGCAAGACCGGCGAGCTGACCACGCTGGTGGCCGAACGGCCGGCCCTGCTGCAGCTGGCCGAAAGCTCCGCCGGGACGCTGGTGGTCACCTGGCTGGCCGACGCCCGCTCCGAGGTCACCGTGCACGACCCGACCGGCCGGCAGACCGGCGTGGTGGAGCTGCCCGGCCTGGGCACCGTGGACGACGTGAGCGCCAGCGACGACAGCCCGCTGGTGCACCTGAGCTTCACCAGCTTCGGCGCCTCCCCGCAGCTGCTGCAGCACGACCTGGGCACTCGACGTACCGAGGTGGTGTTCTCGGCGGCGCCGGCCGGGCCCGCGCCGGAACTGGTCACCGACCAGATCTGGGTGACCTCCGCCGACGGCACCCGGCTGCCGGCCTTCGTGGTGCACCGGCCGGACGTGACGCCGGCCAACGGCCCGCACCCGTGCGTGCTCTACGGCTACGGCGGCTTCTACATCACCATCTCACCGGCGTACTCGCCGGCCATCGTCGCCTTCGTGGAGGCCGGCGGGGTGTGGGTGGTGGCCAACCTGCGCGGCGGCGGCGAGTACGGCTCGGCCTGGCACGACGGCGGCCGGCTGGCGAACAAGCAGAACGTCTTCGACGACGCCATCGCCACCGCCGAGCAGCTGATCGAGACCGGTTGGACCAGCACCGACAAGCTCGTCCCGAACGGCGGCTCGAACGGTGGCCTGCTGGTCGGCGCGCTGCTCACCCAGCGTCCGGACCTGTTCGCCGCGGCGGTGCCGCAGGTCGGGGTGATGGACATGCTGCGGTTCGAGCAGTTCACCATCGGCCGGGCCTGGGTCAGCGACTACGGCATGGCCTCGCGCAGCAAGGCCGAGTTCGACGTGCTGTACGCGTACTCGCCCTACCACCGGCTGCAGGCCGGGGTCGACTACCCGCCGACGCTGCTGATGACCTCCGACCACGACGACCGGGTGGTGCCCGCGCACAGCTTCAAGTTCGCGGCACGGATGCAGGCGGTCAACCCGAAGGGCGTCTGCCTGCTCCGGGTGACCTACGGCGCCGGGCACGGGCTGGGCAAGTCCCGGGCGACGTTGCTGGCCGAGCGCACCGACATGCTGGCCTTCATCGCCGCGCACACCGGGCTGCCGCTGGACTGAGCGGGGGTACGAACGAAAGCAGCGGCCCGGTTTCGCGCTGGCTCTCCAGCGCGGAACCGGGCCGCTGCCCTGCGTCTACCGGTCAGACGACGCGCACACCGTCCGCCTGCGGACCCTTCGGCCCCTGGGCCACCTCGAACTCCACCCGCTGGCCCTCGTCCAGCGAGCGGTAGCCGTCACTCTGGATGGCGCTGTAGTGGACGAACACGTCCTGGCCGCCGTCCACAGCGATGAAGCCGTAGCCCTTTTCGTTGTTGAACCACTTCACGGTGCCCTGTGCCACATGCACTCCCTGTTCTGGGCCGACCGAAATCACCACACCGTGTGATGACCGGGGTCTTCGTTCCTCGTCCCGTTCGAACTTCAGTGCACGCTGGCTATCGCAGCCATCGTGGTCCTTCGTTGTTATACGAAACGCTCGGTACTCTCGACCATGCCGGAAAATACCGGGACTCATGCTTCGACGCCAGAACTACCGGCCACTCTTTTTGCAGTAAATTACGGACATAAAGGGATATTGGTCCCTGAAATCGCTCTCAAATAAGGCCAGCGGTCCGCATTCCGGCCACCGTCGGCGGGATCACGGCGGTCGGTGCCGCCCGATCGGCCACCGCGTCGAGCGTCTTCAGTCCGTCGCCGGTGTTGTAGAGCACCGTCTCCCGGGCCGGATCGAGCGCGCCGGCCGCGACCAGTTTCCGCAGCACCGCGGTGGTCACCCCGCCGGCGGTCTCGGCGAACACCCCGGTGGTACGGGCGAGCAGTGCGATGCCCTGCCGGATCTCCTCGTCGCCGGCCTGGGCCATCGCCCCACCGGTCGAGCGCACGGCGTCCAGCGCGTACGGACCGTCGGCGGGGTTGCCGATGTTCAGCGACTTGGCGATGCCGGTCGGCCGGACCGGCACGACGGTGTCCGTCCCGCGCTCGAAGGCGGTAGCGATCGGCGCGCAGCCGGCCGACTGGGCACCGAAGATGCGGCAGTCGCGCCGGTCCACCAGCCCGATCCGCTGCAGCTCGCCGAACGCCTTGGCCACCTTGGTCAGCAGCGATCCGGACGCCATCGGCGCCACCACCTGGTCCGGCAACCGCCAGCCCAGCTGCTCGGCCACCTCGTACCCCAGGGTCTTGGATCCCTCGGCGTAATAAGGCCGAACGTTGACGTTGACGAAGGCCGTCCGCTCGAACTCGTCGGTCTCGGCGAGCTCACTGCAGAGCCGGTTGACGTCGTCGTAGCTGCCCTCGACCGCGACCAGCGTGCCGCCGTAGACCGCGGTCTGGGTCACCTTGGCGCGTTCCAGGTCGGCCGGGACGAACACGATCGAGTCCATGCCGATCCGGGCGGCGTGCGCGGCCACCGAATTGGCCAGGTTTCCGGTGGAGGCACAGGCGATCCGGGTGAAACCGAGTTCCCGGGCGGCGGTGATCGCGACCGAGACCACCCGGTCCTTGAACGAATGGGTCGGGTTCGCCGAATCGTCCTTCACCCAGAGCGGAGCGGTGAAACCGAGTTCGGCCGCCAGCCGATCGGCCCGGGCGAGCGGGGTCATGCCGGTGCCCGAGTCGACCCGGGTGGCCGGATCCTGCCCGGTCGGCAGCAGCCCGGCGTACCGCCAGATCGACTGCGGGCCGGCCTCGATCTGCTGCCGGCTGACCAGCGCCAGCCGGTCCTCGGCGTAGCCGATCTCGAGCGGGCCGAAGCATTCGAAGCAGGCGTGCTGGGCGGCCAGCGGGTAGCGCGCACCGCAGTTGCGGCAGACCAGCGCGGCGGCGGGATTGACCGGGGCGTGCCCGGTCGGCGTCAGGGTTGCAGTCATCGTTCGAGGCCCTTTCTCCTCATCTTTCCCAGCCGGTTGGCCGGGCCGGAGTTGGCACCTTCCTCACGCACTCTGCTGTTGACGTCTGCTGTTGCGAACGCCCGGGCGCTGACGCGGCGGGGCGTACGAGCAGGCTTCTCACCGAACTCGGATACGCCGCGTCGAGAGTTGTCGCGGTGGTTGCCGGGGCTTCATCGGGCCGGTCCCTCTGCCCCTCTGGATGAGCGGAACTATTCAGTTGTCGGGTTGCCGGGCAGTTGTCGCGTTGCCGGCTCGGCCGGTCAGCTACCGGCCGGTCAGTACGTCCTCGGGCTGGGCCGGTACGTACCGGGCTAACTGTAGTCGTTGGTCAGCACGACCACGATCGGACCATCGGGCAGGCCGTCGAACTTCGGCTTCACCCTGTGAATGGCGGGGAATTCCTGCTGCAGTTCGGTGGCCGCCGCCTGTGCGCCGGCGACGTTCGGGTCGTAGTAGGCCGCGGTGGAGAGGATGGCGCCCTCGAAGGTGCTGGTGTCGGTGACCGTCCAGCCGGCCTGGGAGAACCGGTCCGCGGCAACGCTGGCCGGGGTGTTGCTGGTGTTGTTCAGCACGATCAGCGGCAGCTTGCCGGAGCCTGCCGCCGAATTGATCGAACCGGTGCCGGCCGAACTCGTCGGCGCGCCGGCCGAGGACGGGGTGGCCGGGGTGGTGGTGACCGAACTCACCGAGCTACTCGCGCTGGCCGGGGCGCCGGACGACTGCCGGGTGACCGAGGCGGCGGCCTGCTCGCCGGCCGGATGGTTCAACGCCAGCACCGCCACAGCGGCGACGGAGGCGCCTATCAGCAGCAGCAGAACGCCGACGGCAAGTTCAAGCCTGCGACGAGTATGGGTGGGGGGTGCGGTATGGGCCACGGCGATACAGGGTAAGCACTTACACCTCGATGCCCAAACGCCGGGCTGATCGCTGCCGCTGCCGGCTGGCCCGCAGCCGACGCAGCCGCTTGACCAGCATCGGGTCGGCGGCCAGCGCCTCCGGCGTGTCGATCAAGGCGTTCAGCACCTGGTAGTACCGGGTGGCCGACATGTCGAACAGTTCGCGGATCGCCTGCTCCTTGACCCCGGCGTACTTCCACCACTGGCGCTCGAAGGCGAGGATCTCGCGGTCCCGGCGGCTCAGCGCGCCACCCTCGGCGCCGTCCTCTGCGGCGTCCTCGGGCCCAACGGCGGCGGGGGCGGAATCCATCTGCTCTCCATCGGCTGTGCTATCCGGTGTACTGCTCATGCGAATTGCACCGTTGTCATTCGGCCCTGCCATTCAATCATGACCCGCTACCGGCACGGTCTTGTCGGCGTGGCGGCCCGCTGGCGTGTCGGCCGGTGAGCCAGGCCGCGAAGTCGAGCCTAGAAGACCCGCCCGGCGGGCTGCCACGAGGCCGCGGCCGGACGTCCCGGCCGGTACGTACCGGCACCGCCCCGCAGGCTGTTGCCGAATCGCCGCCGGTGCAGCACGATCGGGCGGTGCATGGCTTGATGCAGGACTACCCGCTGACCATCGAGGCGATCCTCCGGCACGGCGAGCGCATGTTCGGCGCGAAGCGGCTGGTCACCCAGCGGGTGGCCGACCGGGAACGGATCACCTTCGCCGAACTGGGCCATCGCGCCCGGCAGGTGGCCGGCGTGCTCGAGACGCTGGGCGTCAGCCCGGACGGCCGGGTCGGCTCGTTCGGCTGGAACACCGCCAACCACGTCGCGCTGTACTTCGGCGTGCCGTGCGCCGGCCGGGTGCTGCACACCATGAACATCCGGCTGTTCGCCGACCAGTTGGTCTACACCGCCGAACATGCCGAGGACGAGCTGGTCTTCCTCGACCGGTCGCTGCTGCCGCTGTTCGGCCAGTACCTGCCCCGGCTGACCACGGTCCGGCACGTCGTGGTGTTCGACGACGGCGCACCGCACGAGCTCCCCGACGACCCCCGGCTGGTGATGTGGGACCAGGTGGCCGGCCCCGAGCAGGACTTCGCCGGCCGGGTCACCGACGAGAACACCGCCGCCGCCATCTGCTACACCACCGGCACCACCGGCAATCCCAAGGGCGTGCTGTACTCGCACCGGTCCAGCTACCTGCATTCGCTGGCGATCCAGGTGCCGGCCACCTTCTCCCTCGGCGAGACCGACACCGTGCTGCCGGTGGTGCCGATGTTCCACGCGATGGCCTGGGGACTGCCCTACGCCGCGGTGATGGCCGGCGCCGACCTGGTGCTGCCGGGGCCGGGCATGACGCCGGAGCAGTTGCTGGATCTGCTGGAATCCGAACGGGTCACGCTCACCGCCGGGGTGCCGACCATCTGGATGGGCATGCTGCCGCTGCTGGCCGGCCGCGACCTGTCCCGGCTGCGCCAGATCGTCTGCGGCGGCTCGGCGGTGCCGCGGTCGCTGTCCGAGGCCTGGCGGGAGGCGATCGGGTTGCCGATCACCCAGGCCTGGGGGATGACCGAGCTCTCCCCGCTCGGCACCGTCTGCTCGCTGCGCTCGGAGTACGCCGACGCGGCCGAGGAAACCCGGGCCGACATCCGGGCCCGGGCCGGCATCCCACCGGCCGGGGTGGAACTGCGCATCGTGGATCCGGACACCCGGGCCGAGCTGCCCTGGGACGACACGGCGGTCGGCGAGCTGGAGGCGCGCGGACCCTGGATCGCCCGGCAGTACTACCGGACCGACGAGCCGGGGCCGCAGTTCTCCGACGACGGCTGGCTGCGCACCGGTGACGTGGCGGCCATCTCCGAACTCGGCTACCTGCGGCTGGTCGACCGCACCAAGGACCTGATCAAGTCCGGCGGGGAGTGGATCTCCTCGGTGGAGCTGGAGAACCAGATCATGGCGCATCCGGCGGTGGCCGAGGCGGCCGTGATCGCGCTGCCGCACCCGCGGTGGATGGAGCGGCCGTTCGCCTGCGTGGTGGTCAAGGACGGCCAGCGTCTGACCAAGCAGGAGCTGCTGGACTTCCTGGCCGGGCGGGTCGAGAAGTGGGGCCTGCCGGACGACGTCGAGTTCCTGGACGAGATCCCGAAGACCAGCGTGGGCAAGTTCTCCAAGCGCACCCTGCGGGAGCGGTTCGCCGACCGGCAGCTGGGCGCGCCGGCGGACTGAGCGTTCAAGCTCGGGCCCGCGCCGGTTCGCAGCACCCGCGGCTGAGCCGGTTCGCCGGACCGATTCACGGCAAGTACTCAGGCATCCGCGGGTCCGGACGATAGGTGCCGTGACGCACGGTCACCGGTAGCAGGCATGTCCCGTCATATCGGACGTCGACACGGCCTTTCTGGTAACGATTTGCTCGCGGAACGTCGTTAGCCGGACACCTACCGTTACTGTGCCACGTGACAGATGAGGCCTGTGTGATACGTGAGGTCACTGGGCTGGCCCGAAACCAAGTACGCGCCGGCGCGCACCGATACGAGACGGACCAGGACGAGGACATGCTCAACCCCCGCAGCCCCCGCCCCGCCACTGCGACCCCCCGCCCTCTCCGCACTCCACCGGTCCACCGGCCGGCCGCGCGGCGCCGCCGGACCGCGCTGATCTCGGTGCTCGCGCT
>DASUAC010000393.1:0-5906 GCA_035763985.1 Jatrophihabitans sp.
GAGCGCCTGGTCGCGGCGCAACGTCGAGCACATCGCCCGGCTGACCGCCGAGGGCAGGCTGATGCCGGCCGGCCAGGCGGCGGTCGATGCCGCCAAGGCGGACGGCCGCTGGCAGGCCGCCTATGCCGGTCCGGCGGCCAACGAGCTGCCCGAGGACCTGGCCGCGGTCCTGGCCGGCAGCCCCGGCGCGCAGGCCATGTGGGACACGCTCACCTCGCAGAACCGGTACGCCATCACCTACCGGGTGGGCCAGGCCAAGCGGCCCGAGACCAGATCCCGGCGGATCGCCGAGTTCGTGGCGATGCTGGAGCGCGGCGAGACCATCCACCCGCAGCGGCGTAAGCCGAGTTAGGGCCGTTCCGCCTTGCGCAGCTTGGCGACCACCTGGTCGTAGGAGTCGTCGATGAGTTCGCGGACCTCGTCCGCCGGCACGTCGTCGATCAGCAGCCGCACCCACAGCCGCTTGTTCAGGTACGGCGCCGCGGCGGCCAGGTCCGGATAGCGCTGTTTGAGTTCGGCCACCCCCGCCTCGGTGTTCTTCACCGTGATGGTGCTCCGGCCGTCCAGCCGGCCGGGGAACAGGAAGATCTTGCTGCCCACCTTGGCCAGGTTGTGGCCCTCGCCCCACGGGCTGTCCGCCCACGCGCCCGGCTTGGTCAGGGCGTAGGCCAGTGCTTGCTCGGCATCCACGGCACAGGTGTAGCACGCCCCTGGCCGGCGGCGGCAGTACCGGCGCGTGCGAGACTGGGTCTCACCGGCGGTGGCCGGGACCGCAGGGCGTGAGGGAGTGCGTGACGTGAGGGTTCGGTGGCTGGCGGCGGCGGCGTTGTGCGCGCTCGGCGCGCTCACCCTGGCCGGCTGCGATTCCAAGATCGGCACCGCGGCCGAGGTGAACGGCAGCAAGATCTCCGAGTCCGACGTGTCCCGCTACCTGGATCCGGCCGCCTCGGACGCCAGCCAGGCCCGCAGCACCGCGCTGCAGTACCAGATCGAGCAGAAGCTGCTCACGGTGGCGTTGCGGAACAAGAATGCGCTGCCCAGCGATGCCGAACTGGCCAAGCGGCACGACCAGGCGCTGTCCGGCCTGTTCAACGGTCAGCTCAGCGGCAGTAAGGCCACCCAGGCGCTCGGCACCGTGCTGGCCCAGAACGGGCTCAAGGCGAGCTTCGGCGAGGTGCTGATCCGCACGGTGGAGCTGGAGCAGTCCTTCACCGATGCGATCCACGCCAGCGGGGCGCAGCAGGCGGTCGCCGAGCTCACCAACCAGCACATTCCGGTCTCGGTCAACCCGCGTTACGGCTCCTGGAACACCGGCACGTTCTCCTTCACCGGCCTGGCCAACAAGCAGCTGCCGTCGGTGGTGACGCTGGGCACCACGCTGCCCGGTGACGTGCAGCCCAGCAACAGCCAGTGACCCAGCCCGGCGCCCAGTTGCTGGCAGCGGTCCGGGTGATGGACCGGCTGCGCTCGCCCGGCGGCTGTCCCTGGGATGCCGAGCAGACGCACGCCTCGCTCGCGCCGTACCTGCTGGAAGAGGCGTACGAGACCCTCGAGGCGATCGAGAACGCCGACCTGGCCGCGCTGCGGGAGGAGCTGGGCGATCTGCTGCTGCAGGTGTTGTTCCACGCCCGGCTGGCCGAGGAGGCCGATCCGGACAGCCGATTCGGCATCGACGAGGTGGCCGGTGACCTGGTCGCCAAGCTGACCCGGCGGCACCCGCACGTGTTCGGCGCGGTGACCGCCGACACCGCCGAGCAGGTGGCCAGCAACTGGGAGGACATCAAGCGGGCGGAGAAGCGGCGCAGCTCGGTCACCGAGGGCGTGCCGCTCAACCAGCCGGCGCTGTCGCTGGCGGCCAAGCTGATCGGCCGGACGAACCGTTCCGGCCTGCCGATGCGGTTGCCGGCCGGGGACGGGGTCGGCGAGCGGCTGTTCGCGCTGGTCGAGGAGGCGGTCCGGGACGGCCTGGATCCGGAACTGGCGCTGCGCGAGACCGTGCTGCGCTACCGGGACCTGGTGCGTTCCGCCGAGGCCGCCGAGGTCGCTGAGCAGCCCCCGATAAGCTAGCTGTCGTCCACGACGTGACGAGAGGACCAACTGTGGCCAGCATCGAAGCCGTCGGAGCCCGCGAGATCCTGGACTCCCGGGGCAACCCCACCGTCGAGGTCGAGATCGTGCTGGACGACGGCACGCTGGCCCGCGCCGCGGTGCCGTCCGGCGCCTCGACCGGAGCGTTCGAGGCGGTCGAGTTGCGCGACGGCGACCGCCGGTACGGCGGCAAGGGCGTGCTGAAGGCGGTCTCGGCGGTGCTCGACGACATCGGCCCCGAGCTGATCGGGTTCGAGGCCAGCGAGCAGCGGCTGATCGACGCGGCGCTGGTCGATCTGGACGGCACTGTGGACAAGTCCAAGTTCGGCGCCAACGCCATCCTCGGGGTGTCCCTGGCGGCGGCCAAGGCGGCCGCCGCCTCGGCCGAGCTGCCGCTGTTCCGCTATGTCGGCGGCCCGAACGCCCATGTGCTGCCGGTGCCGATGATGAACATCCTGAACGGCGGCGCGCATGCCGACTCCAACGTCGACGTGCAGGAGTTCATGATCGCCCCGGTCGGCGCGGGCACGTTCGCCGAGGCGTTGCAGCAGGGCGTCGAGGTCTACCACGCGCTGAAGTCGGTGCTGAAGTCCGGCGGCCTGTCCACCGGGCTGGGGGACGAGGGCGGCTTCGCGCCGTCGCTGGATTCCAACCGCGCCGCGCTGGATCTGATCGCCGAGGCGGTCGGCAAGGCGGGTCTGCAGCTCGGCACCGACATCGTGCTGGCGATGGACGTCGCGGCGACCGAGTTCTACCGCGACGGCAGCTATCAGTTCGAGGGCGGCGCGAAGAGCTCCGAGCAGATGATCGCCTACTACACCGAGCTGATCGCCAACTACCCGATCGTCTCGATCGAGGACCCGATGTCCGAGGAGGACTGGGACGGCTGGGTGGCGCTGACCGGCCAGCTGGACGAGACCATCCAGATCGTCGGCGACGACCTGTTCGTCACCAACCCGGAGCGGCTGGCCCGCGGCATCTCACTCGGCGCGGCGAATGCGCTGCTGGTGAAGGTGAATCAGATCGGCACGCTGACCGAGACGCTGGACGCGGTGGAGCTGGCGCACCGGTCCGGCTACCGGTGCATGATGAGCCACCGGTCCGGCGAGACCGAGGACACCACCATCGCCGACCTGGCGGTGGCGACCAACTGCGGGCAGATCAAGACCGGCGCGCCCGCCCGGTCCGAGCGGGTGGCCAAGTACAACCAGCTGCTGCGGATCGAGGAGGAACTCGACGACGCCGCCCGCTATGTCGGCGCGGCGGCTTTCCCTCGCTACCAGCGGCAGTCAAGCTGACCGGTATGAACTGGGCACCGGCTGGACGGCCGCGACTGCGCCGGCCGCGGCTGACCGGACGCACCATGATGGTGGCGGCGATGGCGCTGTTCCTGGTGGTGATCCTGGCCTCGCCGTTCCAGACCTACCTCAGCCGGCGGTCGGCGGTGTCCGCTTCGCAGCGGCAGCAGCGGGATCTGGCCGCGCGGGTCGCCCAGTTGCAGGCGCAGAACAAGCTCTGGCAGGACCCGGCCTACGTCGAGCGGCAGGCCCGGGTGCGGCTGCAGTACATCCGGCCCGGCGACACCCTCTACACCGTGCTCGACGCACAGGGCCAGCCGCTGCAGCCGGCGACTCCGGCAGCGCCGGCCAAGGTGGCCAAGACCGGCCGGCAGCCGAGCTGGAACACGGTGCTCTGGTCGAGCATCCAAGACGCCTCGAGGTGAGTTCACCGGTATCGGAGTCCGACCGGCAGGTGGTGGCGGCCCAGCTGGGCAGATCGCCCCGCGCGATGCACGGGATCGCGCACCGCTGCCCGTGCGGCAACCCGGACGTGGTGACCACCGCACCCCGGCTGCCGGACGGCACCCCGTTCCCCACGCTGTACTACCTCAGCTGCCCGGTCGCGGCCGGCCGGATCGGCACGCTGGAGGCGTCCGGGCTGATGGCCGAGATGACCGGCCGGCTGGCCGAGGATCCGGAGCTGGCGGCGGCCTATCGCACCGCGCACCAGCGCTACCTCGCCGAACGGGCCGAGCTGGCCGAGCAGGCCGGCATCGGTGCGGTGCCGGAGATCGCCGGGATCTCGGCCGGCGGCATGCCGGACCGGGTCAAGTGCCTGCACGTGCTGGTGGCGCACTCACTGGCCGCCGGGCCCGGGGTGAACCCGCTGGGGGACGAGGCGCTGGACCGGCTGGGCGACTGGTGGACGGCCGGTCCGTGCGTCCCGGGTCCCGGCGGAGCCGAAGGCGACAGCGAGCGAGCATCGCAGGAGCGGCAGCGACGAGGAGCTCCGGTGAGCGGAGCCGAGCATGACGTAAGGGCGACGGGAGATCAGGCATGACTCGGGTGGCCGGCATCGACTGTGGCACCAACTCGATCCGGTTGCTGGTGGCGGAACTGGACGGCGACGGGCTGTCCGAGCTGGACCGCCAGATGCGGGTGGTGCGGCTCGGCGAGGGGGTGGACCGGACCGGCCGGCTGGCCGCCGGGGCGATCGAGCGTACCCGGATCGCGTTGGCCGATTATGCCGACACCATCGAGAAGTTCGGCGTCGAGCGGGTGCGCATGGTGGCCACCTCGGCGTCCCGGGACGCAGAGAACGCAGACGACTTCCGGGCCATGGTCCGCCAGGTGCTCGGCGCCGAGCCGGAGGTGATCACCGGACTGGCCGAGGCGCAGCTGTCCTTCGCCGGCGCCGCGGCCGGCCTGCCTGCGCTGCCGGATCCGGTGTTGCTGGCCGACATCGGCGGCGGCTCCACCGAGCTGGTGCTGGGCTCGTCGGCCGACCGTACGGTGCTCACCGCGCACAGCATGGACGTCGGCTGCGTCCGGATGACCGAGCGGCATCTGCGCAGCGACCCGCCGGCGCCGGCGGAGGTCGAGGCGACGCTGGCGGATCTGCGGGCCGCGCTGCGGCGGGCGGCGGCGGACGTCCCGCTGGCCGAGGCGCGCTCGTTCGTCGGGGTGGCCGGCACGGTCACCACCGTCGCCGCGATCGCGCTGGGGCTGCCGGCCTACGACCCGCAGGCCATCCACGGGTCGGTCATCGGCTATCCCGCGGTGGCCGAGGTGACCGAGCGGCTGCTCGGCATGACCCATGAGCAGCGGGCCGCGCTGCCGGTGATGCATCCCGGCCGGGTGGACGTGATCGGCGGCGGCGCGCTGGTGCTGCGCACCGTGATGGAGTTCGCCGGGGTGACCGAGGTGGTCGCCAGCGAGCAGGACATCCTGGACGGCATCGCGCTGTCGCTGGCCTGAAGGGTTCTCGGCTCGGCTTGCGCGAACCGGCTCGGCTCGGGCCGTGGGCTCGGTTGGCTCGGGCCGGCTCAGCGGGCCGTGGGCTCGGTTGGCTCGGGCCGGCTCAGGCGATCGGCTCGGTCTCCTTGGGTCGCGGCGACGGCCGGCCGGTCAGGCCTCGCCAGATGGCGTCCGCGCCCTTGGTGGTGAGCAGTTGCGCGACCGCGGCGCCGATGCCGGTCAGGCCGGCCCAGATCAGCGCGTCCGGCCAGCTTGCGTCCGGGTCCTTCGGGTTGATGTTCGGGCTCTCCGGACGAACGGTGAGCCACGCCTTCGCGGTGCCCTTGGTAACCATCCGGCCCACCGGGATGGCAACTGCCGCCGCCACCAGCTTGAACGCAACCCTGCCTACCGCGCCGGCCATCGACTCATCCTCCCTGCCGTGATCGGATTCAGCCTATCCGGCCACGGCGGCTGGTTAGGCTGGGCTGGCGGCCAGCCGCGCCGGCTGGCGTGCGACGCCCCCGTAGCCCAACGGCAGAGGCAGCGGACTTAAAATCCGCCCAGTGTCGGTTCGAGTCC
>DASUAC010000394.1:0-4659 GCA_035763985.1 Jatrophihabitans sp.
CGTCCCCGGCTTCTTCGCACTCTCGGTCGGCAAGCGCGCCGCCCGTGAGGGTCGCAACCCCGCGACCGGCGAGACCATCCAGATCGCCGCAGCCAACACCGTCAAGTTCTCCGCCGGCAGCGCCCTGAAGGACGCCGCCAACCGCTGAACCGTTTAGCGGCCGGGAAGAACGGCCGCTAAACCCACAAGGCGGCAAGGCAAGAATGCCGCCAACCGCTGAACCAACAAGGCGGCCGTAAGCCATAACCAAGGCCGCCAACCACAAAGCAAGACAGAGGGCCGGCACCCTGGAAACGGGTGCCGGCCCTCGTCACATCAGACCAGCTACTGCTTCGACGTCGTGCCGGACGGCTTCGGGCTCGACACAGCAGGCGTCGAAGCCGGCGGCGCGCTGGACGAGTTCCGTCCGGTCGCCGGTGCGGTCGAGGACGGCGCGGCGGTCGACTTGGCCGAGGCCAGCGCCGCCGAGATCGCGGCGTCGATCTGGGCCACGCTCGGCGCGTTGCCGCCGGTGCCCTTGACCTCCTTGCCCTGCACGAACACCGTCGGCGTGCCGTTCACGCCGTGCTTGGACGCCTGCTCGGTCACCCCGGCCACCAGCTCCTTGTGCTGCTGCGTGGTGACACAGGTCGAGAAGTCCGCCGAGGTGATGCCGGCCTGCTTGCCCCAGGCGATCAACGTCGAGTCCGGCACCCCGTTGGACCCCTCCGGCGGCTGGTTGTTCTTGCCGTCGGTCTGCCCGTACGCGATGTCGTGGAACTTCAGGAAGTCGTCCGGGCTCAGTTCGGCGGCGCAGTAGCCGGCGTTGGCCGCCCGCGAGGAATAGTGGTTGCCGTTGGACGAGGCGTCCAGGAACGACATCACGTGGTAGTTGACCTTGATGTTGGTCGCCTTGATCTTGGCGTCGAAGTCCTTGGTCAGCCCGCTCTGCTCCAGGTTGTTGCAGATCGGGCACTGGAAGTCCTCGTACACGTCCACCAGCACCGGCGCCTGCTGGTTGCCCACCTGCACCCCGGTTGTCGTCGAGGCGTTCGTGGTGTCCGCCGACGGCGCGATCTTGGCCCGGTTGCCCTGCACCCCGATCGCGATGAGGGTCACCAGGATCACCACCAGCGCGGTGCCGCCCGCCACGTACCGCTGCTTGTGCCTGAGCTCCACCTCGGCCGCGGCCATCGCCGCCCGGTACCGGCGGACGTTCTTCTCGCTCTTGGCCTGCTTGCCGGTCAGCCCCGGCACCGCCTCGGTGGAGATGATGTAGCCGTCGACCGACCACTTGGTCAGCGGGAACAGGATCAGGTACGCCGCCAGCACCAGCAGCCCGAGATCGCGCAGCACGTCCAGCGTGTAGTGCGTCGTGGTGGACGTCCCGCCGCCGCCGAAGCAGCCGCACTCCAGCTTGATCCCGCGCGCCGCGGCCTGCAGGATGCCCACGATGTAGATCACGAACAGCGCCGCCGAGACCGCCGCGGCGTACCGCACGATCAACCCGACCAGCAACAGCAGCGCCAGCGTCAGCTCCAGCATCGGCAGCCCGTACGCGATCGCCTGCGACAGCCACTCCGGGGTCGCGTCGTAGGCCCGCACCGCCCGGATGAACGTACGCGGGTCGGCGATCTTGGACACCGACGCCCACGCCCAGATTCCGGCCAGCACCAGCCGTACCACCAGCCCCACCCAGCCGAGCCGGCTCTGGTAGGCCGAGAGGTTCCGGTAGGCCGAGACAGCTTCCAACCTCACGACGAGTAACCCTTCCTCATCAACAAGAAATCACTTCGCGACCAACGGCAGATCATGGCTGATCTGCCCGGCCTCGTCCGTGCTCTGCAGGAACGCCACATGTGCGTAGTCATCAGAACCGTAGAGCAACACCTGGGCGGCGTGCGTCTGGCCGTCGTCCTGGGCCAGCGCCACGTGCGCCGCCACCTGCGCCGCGTCGATCTGCGCCTGGCTGCCGGTCAGCCCGACGAACGGGTTCGGCAACCCCGGATCGAACTGGGCCAGGTACCGCTTGAGCACCGCCGGGGTGTCCCGCTTGACGTCGGTGGTCACGAACACCACCTGGGTCAGCTGCCGGACGCTGCTCGGCACCGCCTGCAGCGCCTGCGCGATGTCGGCCAGCGTGGTCGGGCAGACGTCCGGGCAGTGCGTGTAACCGAAGTACAGCAGGGTCGGCTTGCCCGCGGTCGCGGTGCCGAACCGGTACGACCGACCGTTCGTGTCGGTCAGCGTGAACTGCGGCCGCGGCTGCGCCGGGGTCAGCCCCAGCCCGGCGTACGTCGAGTCGGTGTGGTCGTTCAGCTCGGACGGCTTCGGCTGCGCGCCACCGGAGGCCCCGCAACCGGCCAGCAGCGCGATCAGCCCCACCGCGGCCACGGCCCGCCGCCACATCACGCGGTCCGGTTCGGGGTCGGGACCGGCGCGGTCACGCCGATCACCCGAGCGGTCACGATCACCACGCCGGCCCGGGCGAACGTCAGCTCGATGTTCACCGTCTGCCCGGCCAGCAGCGGCCCGAACAGCAGCTCGATCATCACGTGCCCCTTGCCCGGGGTCAGCGACAGGCTGCCGTGCGCCGGCACCGGCAACCCGCCCGCGGCCTGCTGCATCCCGCCGCCGGCACCCTCGGTGTGCACCGTGGTCAGCGCACCGGCCCCGGACGCCACCGAGACCAGGGTGTCCGCGGTGGCCGTGGTGTTGAAGATCGTGAGGTACGCCGCGGCGTTGATCCGGTTGGCCGGCTGCCGCAGGTAGGCACCCCTCACCATGATCGCCATGTCCGGCGACATGCCGTCCATGCCGGCCATCGACGACGCCCCGCCGCCGGAGCCGACCGAGGCCGTGTTCGCGGTGGACTGCGGCTGCGCGCTGCGCACCACCCCGACCAGCCCGGCCAGCAGCACCACGGCTGCAGCCAGCACGGTCAGCGGCGGACGTCTCACAGCCCGCATAATCCCTCACCTCGATATAGCCGGGCTGTGCGACCCCGGCCCACGGCGCGTACCAACACTTCTCCTCCGGTCTAGTACACCTTGACCTTGGCCACCGCGGTGGTCGAATCGAACTCCGACGTCTGCACGGTGAGCTGCAGCTGCCAGGTGCCGGCCGCCGGCAGCAACACCCCGGCGGCCGAATAGCTGCCCGGCCCGTCCGCCTGCAGCTTCAGCGGGATCGGCCCGAGTTGCTCGGCCGGCAGGCTGGCGGTGCCGGTCACCGCGATCGGCTTGACGCCACCGGTCAGCCGCACGTGGACCTGTACCGAACCGTGCACTCCCGGATCGACCTCGACCACAGCCTGAGACTGGTCGGTCACCCGCACCGTCACCTGCCGCGGTTCTGCCCGCTGCGCCGCCAGCGCCACCGTGCCCGGCGGCTCGGAGACCAGCACCGCGGTGGCGATCAGCACGAGCGCGCCGACCGCCACCTCGATCAGCAGCGTCCGGCGCAACCGGGACAGCGTGCCGCCGGCCGCGGTCCGGCGCAGCCCCCGCCGGGCCAGGTAGCCCAGCAGCACCAGCCCGCTGAACAGCCCCACCTTGACCAGCACCAGCTGGCCGTACCGGGTGCTGGCGACGGCATCGACGGTACGGATCTCGTGCCAGGCCTGCAGCAGGCCGGTGGCCAGCAGCGTGGCCACGCAGATCAGCGCCACCCGGGAGAAGATCGGCAGCCCGGCGGCCAGCTCGCTGCCGTCCAACTCCGCCGAATAGCCCTCGCCGAGCAGCCCGTCGTCGCGGAACCCGTCGTCGCCGCGGAACTCATCGCCGCGGAACTCATCGCCGCGGAACTCATCGTCGCGGAACTCGTCGTCGCTGCGGAACTCGTCGTCGCTGCGGAACTCGTCGCCGGCCGGATCGAGGGGCCCGATCGTCGTTCCGGTGCCCGGGCCGGCTAGCTCGGCCGAGGCGGCCAGCTCCGCGGGTACTGCCCGCTCGGCCGGCACCGCGGCCAGCTCGGCGTCGGCCAGCTCGGCGTCGGCCAGCTCCGCATCGTCGAGCTCGTCCAGCCCGGCATCGCCCAGCCAGCCGGCCCGTTCGGCCCGCCAGCGGGTGAGCGCCGCGGTCAGCAGCAGGGTCAGCCCACCCAGCCAGACGATCATCGCGGCCAAGTGCAGCGACACCACCAGCACCGCCAGCCAGCGCGGATCGACCGACTCCGAATGCCCGGACGCCGCGTAGCTGACCACGATGCCCACCCCGACGACCACGGCCAGCTCCGAGGTCCAGTTGAACCGGTTGTGCTCGGCGAACAGCGCCGACAGCACGAAGCCGAGCATCCCGATCAGCACCATCCGTACCGACAGCAACTGCCCGGTGTGCGCGTGCAGGGTGGCGTCCAGCAACTGGCTGCGGAACATCGCGGTCAGCCCGTCCCCGGCCGCGTACGGCCCCTGCACCAGGAACTCGCCCACCGAGCCGGCCACCGCGGCCAGCCAGCCGGTCCAGATCAGCCGCCGGATGTCCGGCCGGTACCGGCCGGACGGCCACACCGTGAAGATCAGCCAGCTGCCGCCGGCCACCGCGATGCCGGCGAAGCTGAGCCAGTGGCTGATCGCCAGCGCCGTCGACACCCGGGCGTTGCCGCCGCCGGAGCCGGCCGAGCCGGTCGGCGTGACCAGCGGGCCGTTGCCCACCACGTACCGGATCGAGCCGGACACCGGAT
>DASUAC010000395.1:0-9044 GCA_035763985.1 Jatrophihabitans sp.
CGGGTACACGCCGACACCGGTGCTCTCGCACGCGGTCCTCACCTACAACCGCGGCCGCACCGACGGCCTGGCCGACGGCGTGGTCGTCTCGCCCTCGCACAACCCGCCCGGCGACGGTGGCTTCAAGTACAACCCGCCGGACGGCGGCCCGGCCGGCACCGAGATCACCGGCTGGATCCAGCGCCGGGCCAACGAACTGCTGGCCGGCGGCCTCGACGGGGTACGCCGGATCCCGTACGAGCGGGCGGCCCGGGCCGAGACCGTACACGGCTTCGACTTCCTGGACGGCTACCTCTCGGCGCTGCCCGGCGTGGTCGACCTGGCCGCGATCGCGGCCGCCGGGGTACGCATCGGCGCCGACCCGCTGGGCGGTGCGTCGGTCGGCTACTGGGCCGAGATCGGCTCCCGGTTCGGCCTGCAGCTGACCGTGGTGAACCCGCACGTGGACCCGCAGTTCGGCTTCATGACCCTCGACTGGGACGGCAAGATCCGGATGGACTGCTCCTCGCCGTCGGCGATGGCCAGCCTGATCGGCCGGATGGCCGGCGAGCCGAAGCAGTACGACATCGCCACCGGCAACGACACCGACGCCGACCGGCACGGCATCGTCACCGCCGACGCCGGCCTGCTCAACCCGAACCATTACCTGGCCGCGGCCATCGACTACCTGTATCGGAACCGGCCCGGCTGGCGGTCCGACGCCGGCGTCGGCAAGACCCTGGTCAGCTCGTCCATGATCGACCGGGTGACCGCGGAACTGGACCGCAAGCTGGTCGAGGTGCCGGTCGGCTTCAAGTGGTTCGTGCCCGGCCTGCTGGACGGCTCGATCGGCTTCGGCGGCGAGGAATCGGCCGGCGCGTCGTTCCTGCAGCAGGACGGCTCGGTGTGGACGACCGACAAGGACGGCATCATCCTCGACCTGCTGGCCTCGGAAATCCTTGCGGTGACGGGTGAATCGCCGTCGCAGCGGTACGCCCGGCTGACCGAGCGGTTCGGTGCGCCGGCCTACGCCCGGATCGACTCGCCGGCCACCCGCGAGCAGAAGGCGGTGCTGGCCAGGCTCTCGCCGGACCAGGTCACCGCGAGCACGCTGGCCGGCGAGCCGATCACCGCCAAGCTGACCGCCGCGCCCGGCAACGGCGCGCCGATCGGCGGCCTGAAGGTGACCACCGACCGGGGCTGGTTCGCAGCGCGGCCGTCCGGCACCGAGGACGTCTACAAGCTGTACGCCGAGTCGTTCGCCGGGCCCGACCACCTGGCGAGGATCCAGGCCGAGGCGCAGGAGATCATCGCCGCCACGCTGGCCGGCTGACCGGGTCAGACCCGGTTGAAGGTATCCGGGTTCGGGCCGATCCGCTCGTCGGTGGCCAGGCCGGCGATCGCGGCCATGTCGTCGTCAGCGAGTGAGAAGTCGAACAGCTCCAGGTTCTCCGCGATCCGGGACGGGGTCACCGAGCGCGGCAGCACCACGTTGCCCAGCTGCAGGCTCCAGCGCAGCACCACCTGGGCCGGGCTCTTGCCCACCCGCTCGGCGATGGCGGTGACCGTCGGATCGGACAGCACCGCGCCACCGCGGGCCAGCGGCGACCACGCTTCGGTGACGATGCCGTGCTGGGCGTGGAAGGCGCGCAGCTCGTCCTGCGGCAGCTGCGGATGCAGCTCGATCTGGTTCACCGCCGGCACCACGGTCGCCTCGTCGAACAGCCGCTGCAGGTGCGCGAGGTGGAAGTTGGAGACGCCGATCGCACGCACCCGGCCGTCGGCGTACAGCTTCTCGAAGGCCTGCCAGGTCTCGACGTAGCGGTCCAGGTCGGGCACCGGCCAGTGGATCAGCAACAGGTCCAGCACCTCCAGGCCCAGCCGGTCCATCGACGCCTCGAACGAGGCGATCGCCGGCTCATAACCCTGCTCGGAGTTCCAGACCTTCGTGGTCACGAAGATCTCCTCGCGCGGGATGCCGGATTCGGCGATGGCCCCGCCCACCTCGGCCTCGTTCTGGTAGAGCTTGGCGGTATCGATGTGCCGGTAGCCGGCTTCCAGCGCGGTCGCGACCGCCGCCTTGGTCTCGGTCTCCGGGATCAGGAACACCCCGAAGCCGACCTGCGGAATCTCGACGCCGTTGTTCAGGCGCAGTGCGGGAACGCTCATGCTCCTACCCTATGGGCTGGCCGGATTACCGCCAGCGGGGCGAGGCGCTGTTCACCCGGCCGCCAACCGGAATTGGCCGGCCGGTCCGTGGTCAGCCGCTCGCGCCGGCCAGCTCGTCCAGGATCAACACGGTCTGGGTGGACAGCACGTCCGGCATGGTCTGGAAGGTGTTCAGCACCAGCTCCCGCAGGCTGGCCGCGTCCTGGGTGCGCACCAGCAGCACCAGGTCGTTGTCGCCGGAGACCAGCGCACAGTGCCACACCTCCGGGATCTGGGTGATCCGCCGGCGCACGCTCTTCCAGGAATGCTGGCTGATCTTGAGATAGACGTAGGCCGAGATGCCGAAGCCGTACCGGACCGGGTCGATGGCGGCCGAGTAGCCGGTGATCACCCCGTCGCTGACCAGCCGCTCCACCCGGGCGTAGGCGCTGGCCCGGGAGATGTGCAGCCGCTCGGCGAGCGCCCGCATGGACAGCCGGCCGTCTTGGCGGAGTTCGGTGACGATCGCGCGGTCGGTGTCGTCCAGTCGGGCCGGACGTCTGGCTTCGCTCATCTTTTCCGGTGTGCTGCTGGACATATTGCAGGATTCTACCGGTCAGCAGTACGAATAGTCTTGAGTCGGGGCTGAATTCTGGAAGAACGGCCCGTCGCACCAGCAGACTAGCCCCATGACGGTCGTCAACACCGACTCCATGCTGCCCACCCCCCAGCCTCGCCAGCTGATCGATGCCGACGGCCGGCCCAGCTCGGTCACCGAGCAACTGCCGCCGGACGACGTGCTGCTCGACCTGTACCGGCGGATGGTGATCGGCCGGCGCTTCGACGCCCAGGCCACCGCGCTGACCAAGCAGGGCCGGCTCGCGGTCTACCCCTCGGCGCACGGGCAGGAGGCGTGCCAGGTCGGTGCGGTGGCGGCGCTGGCCGACCGGGACTGGTTCTTCCCCACCTACCGCGACACCATGTCCATGGTCAGCCGCGGCATCAACCCGGTCGAGGCGCTCACCCTGCTGCGCGGCGATTGGCACTGCGGTTACGACCCATACCTGTATCGCACCGCGCCGCAGTGCACCCCGCTGGCCACCAACACCCCGCACGCGGTCGGCCTGGCGCACGCCGCCCGGCTGTCCGGCGAGGACACCGTCGCGCTGGTCTTCCTCGGCGACGGCGCCACCAGCGAGGGCGACACCCACGAGGCGCTGAACATCGCCTCGGTCTGGCAGGCACCGGTGGTGTTCTTCGTGCAGAACAACGGCTATGCGATCTCGGTGCCGCTGGCCAAGCAGGCGCACGCCAAGCACCTGGCCGACCGCGGCGTCGGCTACGGGATGCCCGGGGTGCTGATCGACGGCAACGACGCCGCCATGGTGTACACCGCGACGGCCGAGGCGATCGAGCGGGCCCGGGCCGGCGGCGGCCCCACCCTGATCGAGGCGATCACCTACCGGATCGAGGCGCACACCAACGCCGACGACGCGTCCCGCTACCGCAACGACGCCGAGGTGGCCGAGTGGCTGGCCCGCGACCCGGTCGACCGGCTGCAGAAGTACTTGCAGGCACGGGGCATTCTCGATCAGTCGGAGATGGACGCGACGGCCGGCGAGGCGGAGGCGCAGGCCGAACGGCTCCGGGTGGCGTTGCACGCCGATGCCACGCTGGACCCGGCCGAGCTGTTCGCGCACGTCTACGCCGAACCCACCGCGAACCTGCGCCGGCAGGCCGCGCAGCTGACTTCCGAGTTGGACGCCCGATGACCGCGACGGTTGCCCAGACCACCGTGACCATGGCCGGCGCGCTGAACCGGGCGCTGGCCGACGAACTGCGCGCCGACGAGCGGGTGCTGATCTACGGCGAGGACGTCGGCACCCTGGGCGGGGTGTTCCGGGTGACCGACGGGCTGGCCGCCGAGTTCGGCGAGGCCCGGGTGTTCGACTCGCCACTGGCCGAGGCCGGCATCGTCGGCACCGCGATCGGGATGGCCATGCACGGCATGCGGCCGGTGGTGGAGATGCAGTTCGACGCGTTCGCCTACCCAGCCTTCGAGCAGGTCACCTCGCACCTGGCCAAGCTGCGCAACCGGACCCGTGGCCGGATCAGCCTGCCGGTGGTGATCCGGGTGCCGTACGGCGGCGGGATCGGCGGGGTGGAGCATCACAGCGACTCCTCCGAGGCGTACTGGGTGCACACGCCGGGCCTGCGGGTGGTCACGCCGTCATCGGCGTCGGATGCGTATTGGCTGCTGCGGCAGGCGATCCAGTCGGACGACCCGGTGATCTTCCTGGAGCCCAAGCGCCGGTACTGGTCGAAGGAGGATCTCTCCGCCGAACCCTCAGCGGGCTTCGACTCGGCGCTGGTCCGGCGGCCGGGTGACGACGTGACCCTGATCGGGTACGGCGCGATGGTGGGCACCCTGCTGGAGGCTGCCGACGCGGCCGCGGCCGACGGTGTCTCGGCCGAGGTGATCGACCTGCGCACGCTGTCCCCGTTCGACGACGACACGGTGGCCGCCTCGGTGCGCCGTACCGGCCGGGCCGTGGTGGTGCACGAGGCCAGCCGGTTCGCCGGGTACGGCGCCGAGGTGGCCGCCCGGCTCACCGAGCAGTGCTTCCATCATCTGCACGCGCCGATCGGCCGGGTGACCGGCTACGACATCCCGTACCCGCCGCCGATGCTGGAGGAACACTTCCTGCCGTCGGTGGACCGGATCCTGGACGCGATCGACCGGCTGCAGTTCGACGACACGGTGGTGCTGCCGTGAGTTCCTCATCCGAGTTTCGGCTGCCGGACCTCGGCGAGGGGTTGACCGATGCCGAGATCATCAACTGGCTGGTCGCGGTCGGCGACACCGTCCGGGTGGACCAGCCGGTGGTCGAGGTGGAGACCGCCAAGGCCGCGGTCGAGGTGCCGATTCCCTTTGCCGGCACGGTGACCGAGGTGTTCGGCGCGCCCGGTGAGCGGGTGCCGGTGGGCTCGCCGCTGATCCGGGTGTCGACTGGGGAAGCCGTTTCGGATCAAGCTGGTTCGGCCGCCGAGGCTCAGTCGTCGGAGTATTCGGGTGCGGTGCTGGTCGGCTACGGCACGGCCGGTTCCCGTCCGCGGCAGCGGCGGCTGCGCTCGCACGCCTCGCCGGCCTCGGCCAACCTGGACCAGGAGGCCGGGCTCAAGCCGAGCGAAGTCAACGGCCATTCGCCGGCCGCTCGGCTGGCGCCCGCGGTGATCTCCCCGGTGGTCCGCAAGCTGGCCCGGGAACGTGGCATCGACCTGTCGCAGGTTGTTGCGTCCGACCCGTCCGGCGTCATTCGCCGTTCTGACATCGAGGCATTCTCTGTCGGTACGCCCTCGTCGGCGCCCGCCGCCGAGCGGATCCCGCTGACCGGGCTGCGCGGGGTGGCCGCCGAGCGATTGGCCCGATCCCGGCGGGAGATTCCCGAGGCGACGGTCTGGGTGGACGTGGACGCCACCGCGCTGCTCACCGCCCGGCGTTCGCTGAACGCCCGCGAACCGGATCGTCCGGTGAGCGTGCTGGCGCTGGTCGCCCGGTTCTGCGTGCTCGGCTTGACCAAGTACCGCGAGCTGAACAGCCGGGTACACCCGGATGCGGTCGAGCTGCTGCCACAGATCAACCTTGGTTTTGCGGCCCAAACCGAGCGCGGGCTGGTGGTGCCGGTGGTGCACGACGCCCAGGCGCTGACCACCCGGCAGCTGTCGGCGGCGCTGGCCGAACTTACCGAGGCGGCCCGTACCGGCAAGCTCTCCCCTGCCCAGCTGACCGGCGGCACCTTCACCGTCAACAACTACGGGGTGTTCGGGGTGGACGGTTCGGCCGCCATCATCAACCATCCCGAGGTGGCGATGCTCGGCATCGGCCGGATCATCGAGCGGCCCTGGGTCATCGACGGCCAACTCACCGTGCGCCAGGTGGCCCAGCTGACCCTGGCCTTCGACCACCGCGCCTGTGACGGCGGGGTGGCCGGCGGCTTCCTCCGCTTCGTCGCCGACTGCGTCGAGGACCCGATCACCGCCCTCGGCGAGCTGTAGCTAGCGGGTCCTCCTGAGCCGCCGACTCGGCCACGCCGGCCCAGCCTCCGCGGGGCGGTGGCGGAGCACCAAGGTAGCCCCTTGGTCGTGCAGCTATTGGAATAACTAGCCGAGAGCCATCTGCGACCTGCTTACCAGAATGGAAGTAACGATGGCTTGGACGATCTTCTGCAATAAGTATTGGAAGAGAATTTCGTCTGCTTTCGTCACCGCTTCGTCGTAATCGCCATTGACCAGCAGCTGCCAGACTTCCCCCACCTCCATTAGGAGAAGCCGGTCACTGACGTAGTCCGAGAGGCATTCGGCTTCAGCCTCCGCGTATCCCCAGGCGCTCTGGCTCGTATACCAACTTGTAAACAGGGCTGAGATGACGCATGCCTCGGCCTTGAACGGCCCGCCGGCGTCGTCACCTGATGGGTCGCGCGAGTCGATGGGATCGTTGCCGGCGTAGGCGTAGCGGTTGTAGCTGATCGGGTCGGTGACCGATGGCGCCGGGCTGGAGTGTGTCCAGCGTCCGAGTGGTGGGTTGTAATACTGCGCCGAGGCCGGGTCTTCGGAGATGAACCGTCCGGTGGTGGGGTCGTAGTAGCGGTCGTTGAGGTAGTACAGCCCGGTCGTGGCGTCGTACTGGGCGCCGTTCCAGGTGTAGCCGGTCTCGGAGCCGTTGCTGCTGGCCGGTAACCCGGCGGTGTTGTAGTCGTACCGGGAGGTTACCGAGCCGGTCGCGTCGGTCAGTGCCGTGGTCGATTCCGAGCCGTCGTGCACGAAATACGCGGTGCCGCCGGCATCGGTGCGTTCCAGCACCTCGGCCGGTGCCGCGACGTCGCCGGCCCGCGCCCCGGTGGGCCGGGTGACGTAGGACGTGACCAGGTGGTTGTTGCCGTCGTAGACGGCGACCAGGTTGAACGCGTCCCAGGCGTACCGGGTGACCGTGCTTCCCGCCACGGTCTGGATACGCCGGTGCAGCGGGTCGTAGGAGTACTGCACGGTGCTGCCGTCCGGCAGGTCCACCGAGGTCAGCTCGTGGTCGGTATTCCAGTGGTAGCGAGTGACCTCTCCGGTGGTGTCGGTCTTGGAGGTCAGGTTGCCTTCGGCGTCGTAGGTCTGCGCGGTACCGCCGAACTGGGTGAGCCGGCCCGCGGTGTAGCCGACCTGCGTCGTCGGCACGTCGGCGGTCGAGGTGACGTTTCCGGCGCCGTCGTAGGTGTAATTCTCATTGCTCACGCCCGACCCGTCCGGATGCGTCGCTTGGCTCAGCCAGCCGTTGTCCTGATACGTGAAGGTGCTGGTGCCGTCCAGGTCGGTGGCCGAGGTGCGTTGCGCGGTGGCCGGGTCGAGGGTGTAGTCGCTCTGCCCGATGGTGGTGGTGCCGGTGGTGGCGTCCCGGCCGGTCAGCAGGCTGGACGGGTCGTAGCTGAACGAGTCCACCACGCCGTTGGGAGAATCGACCGAGGACGGCCGGCCCTGGCTGTCGAAGTGGTAGCTGAACGGATGCCCGCCGGGATCGATGACCTGGGATAGCCAGCCATTGTCGTTGTACTGGTACCGGGTGGTGCCGGCCGGCCCGGTGACCGAGGCCTGCTGGCCGTCCTCGGCCCAGCCGTAGTCGAACTGCACCATCGGCTGCTGGCCGGCATCGGTCGCGGCAGCGCAATCGGCGTGCGCGGGCTCCGGAGCGCAGCTCGCCTGCGAAGCGACGTTGCCGGCGGCGTCGTAGCTGAAGGTCACCTCCGAGTCGGCGTTGTCGGCCTCCACCAGCCGCTCCAGCGCGTCGTACCGGTAGGACGTGACATCGTTACCGGGACGAGTCTCCTCGGTGAGCTTGCCAGACAGGTCGTACTCGTAGCTGGTGACTGCGCCATTGCGGTCGGTGCGCTGGGCCACCAGGCCGGCATCGTTGTAGACGTAGCTGGTCGCGTGGGATCCGTCACTGGCTTGCTCGAGCAGTCCCTGGTTGTTGTAGTGGTAAGTCTGGGTCATTCCGCTCGGGTCGGTCACCGAAGCCACATTGCCCATGCCGTCGTAGGTGTAGTGGGTGGTGTTGGCCGACGGGTCGGTCACCGAGGTATCCCGGCCGTTGGCATCCGGCACATACGTGGTGGTGTGCCCGGCCGCATCCGTGACCGAGGTCTGGTAGCCGGCGCTGTTGTAGGCGTAGCTGAGGGTCCGGCCGGCCGGATCGATTGAGCTCTTCCGCAGGCCGTTCGGGTAGTAGCTGAACACCGACGGCGGCAGACCGGGCCGTTGCGAACTGAGCAGCAGGCCGGTGGACGGATCGTAATTTAGGGTGCCGATCGGCACGCCGTCCGGGCCGGTCATCGTGGCGGCGTGACCATGGGCGTCGTAGCCGGTGAAGTGGGTGGTGCGGCCGTTGGAGTCGGTGTAGCTGAGCAGGTTGCCGTTGCCGGCGGTGTCCGCCTCGTCGTAGACCCAGTGCTGATGATGTTCCTGCGGATCGGTCAGGTCGGTCATTCGGCCGACAACGTCAAAGCTGGCCTTCGTCGTTTGAGCGATCCCACCGATGATCTGATCCTTCTGGAGCACGTCACCGAGGTCGTCATAGGTGTAGACGACGGTCAGCTTTCCGTTCGGGTCGTGCACGACCTGTTGCTGACCGGTCACGTCGTTGTCCAGGACGGTGCGATTGCCCGCGCCATCGGTGATCGCAACCATCCGCCCCGCGTCGTCATATTCCACCGTGGAGGAAGGCTTGCCACCGCCGGTGGACTCGGTGAGGTGATGGTCGGCGTCGTAGCTGTGGCCCTCGGTGACCCCGCCGGGATACTGCACGCTGGTCAGGTCACCTGCGGTGGAGTAGCCGTAGTCGATTTCCTGTCCGCCCGGCCCGGTGATCTTGGTGA
>DASUAC010000396.1:0-5189 GCA_035763985.1 Jatrophihabitans sp.
AGGTCCTGCTCGATCTGGGGGCCGCGCTGCGGGCCAGCACCCCCTGATCGACGGGCTCCCCCGGCTGCACGGCGCGCAGCTCACCGCGGCGCTGGCCACCGCTCGCCGCGACTACAACCGCCGCATCGCCGAACACCTCACCTACGCCCGAACCGCCTTGGAATGCCGGCGAGAACCGTGACCGGTTGACCCAGCGACCGGACATACTGAACGTCGCTGGGCCATTGGTCAGCGAGAGCCTGGCCCGCCGCCGCAGACCGAGGAGCACATGTCGCCGTCGAGCAGCGTGGTCATCTACACCGATGGAGCCTGCAAAGGAAACCCCGGCCCGGGTGGCTGGGGCGTGTGGCTGCGCAGCGGCCGACACGAGCGCGAGCTGTTCGGCGGTGCGGCTGTGACCACCAACAACCGGATGGAGCTCACGGCTGTCATCGAGGGGCTGCGGGCGCTTAAATGGCCCTGCGAGGTGGTGGTCTACACCGACAGCCAGTACGTGCGCCAGGGCATCACCGAGTGGATCCACAACTGGAAGAAGCGCGGCTGGCAGACCGCCGGCAAGACGCCGGTCAAGAACGATGACCTGTGGCGCGCGCTCGACGCCGAGGCAGCCCGTCACCAAGTCCGCTGGCAGTGGGTGAAGGGTCACGCGGGCGATGAGGGCAACGAACGGGCCGACGCGCTGGCCAACGCCGGCGCCGCACGCTACGTCCCCAGCTAAGGCCGGCGACGGCTTCGACGAGGAGGCATCACGCCGGTCAATGTGCGTGTCTCGCCAGCCGTGACTCGCGGCGATGGTGCGAATTCCGCAGTCGCCGAGCTGGCCAACGCACTGCTGGAGCGGACCCAGGCCGGGTACCGAACTCCGGGACGACCGTCAGCTACGGCGCTCGCGAACATCCGCACCGTTCCCCAGCGAGGATGAGTAGTTCCGCGGGGCCAACTGAGTATTTGTGCGGAGGTGTGGCCGGGCAGCCGGGCGCACCCTTGGGACATGATCAATTCGATTCCGCTGCTGGCCCTGGTCGGTCCCACGGCCGGCGGCAAGACCACCGTGGCTCGCGCGCTGGCCGAGCAGAAGCTGGTGACCCTGATACCTGTCTGGACGACCCGTCCGGCACGTCCCGGCGAGGGCCGTGATCCGGGCGAGCGCAGGTTCGTCAGCGAGGATGCCTTCCGGCGGCTGAGCGGCGAGGGGGCGTTCGGGCTGACCGGCGGTTATCCCGGAACGCCGTATCGGTTCGGGCTGTCCCCGCTTGATGAACCGCGCGGTATCGCGCTGGCGGTGCTGCGGGTGGACGAGGTCAGCGCGCTGGCCGCGAGGGCCGGGGGTGTTCGGTTGGTCTATCAGGTCTGCGCTCCGATCGATGAGGTAGCCGAACGGCTTCGCCGCCGCGGAGTGAGCGAATACGAACGGCAGCGCTGCCTCTCCACCTTCCACGCCGAGCGGGTCGCCGGCACCTGGGTGAGCGATCGGACCTTCGTCAACCGTGGGCCGATCACCCACCTGGTCACGGCCGTCAGCCGTGCGTTGGCCGCGGATCTCGGATGCGTTGCTCCGGCTTCGGCACAGCGCTCCAGCCAGCTGCTTCTCGCCTCGCACTGAGGCCCACCACCACCGATGCAGCCGACGGCTGCGGAAAGGCACTGCCATGTATGGAAACTCTCTGCTGTTGCGGCTCACCGCGTTCGCCACGGTGGCCGTCTTCGGCATCACTCCCGGCGCAGAAGCCGCCGCGCTGTCGACAACGAGCGGGCCGCCCGGCACGGCGAGTAGCGGCCTGGCCTGCGACAGCTACACCGACGTCGCCCTGGGCAAGGCCGCCACCGCGTCGTCTAGCTATCAGTCGCGGGTGCCGTCGAATGCGGTGGACGGCGACAACTCCACCAGTTGGTTCAGCGCCGTCGACCAGAATCCGCAGTGGTTGCAGGTCGACCTCGGTTCCAGCCAATCGTTGTGCGGCGTCCGGTTCGGCTGGTCGAACTATGCGACGGCGTTCTCGGTCCAGCTCTCCGACGACGCGACGACCTGGACCACCGTGTGGTCCGGCGGTGCCGGCGGCAACGGCTCCCAGCAACTGGCGGTATCCGGCACCGGGCGGTACATCCGGATGTACGGCACCGCCAAGGCGGACGCCAGCAAGGGCTTCGGCGTGCGGGAATTCGACGTCTACGTCATGACCAATCCGCAGCCGCCGGTATTCACCAGCCCGACCAGCACGACGTTCACCCAGGGCGTACGAGGCAATTTTTCCATCACCACGAGGGGCGTGCCCGCCGTCACCGCTATCACCGAATCCGGGGCGTTGCCGGCGGGGCTGCGGTTCAGCGACGCCGGCGACGGGACGGCATCCATCGTGGGCACCTCGACCGCGGCGGTCGGCGACTATCCGGTGACCCTGACCGCCACCAACGGGGTGGCGCCGGACGCCAGCCAGACCTTCACGCTGCACCTGATCGGTGCGCCGCGCATGCTGACCGTCTCGACCACGGCGGACGTCACGAACAGCACCGGGGCCTGCGGTGACAAATCGATCACCACCCCGCCGACGCCGTTGAGCCTGCGCGAGGCAACCTGTATCGCCAACAACGTCGGCAATGCCAACCCGGTGACGATCACCATCCCGGCCGGCACCTACCGGCTGACCCACGGTGAGCTCATGCCGGGCAAGAAGAAGGGGCAGAACATCACCATCGCCGGCGCCGGCTCGGCCAGCACCGTCCTGGACGGCGGCCATGCCGGCCGGGTGCTCAACATCGACTGGCCCACCGTGGGCGGGGTGAGCGTGACCATCAGCGGGGTGACGATCACCAACGGCCGGGACGGCAGCTTCGGCGGCGGGGCGATCCTGGACGGCTCGGAGTACCTGTCGAACCCTGACCTGCTGCAGATCTCCGACAGCGTGATCAGCAACAGCCAGAGCGATGTCGACAGTCCCGATTCGGCCGACCAGCCCGGCGGCGGGCTGTACATGCTGGGTGGCACGCTGAGCCTGACCAATGTCACCGTCACCGGCAACAGTTCGAACTCCAGCCCCGGTGCCGGGGTGTTCTACCACGCGGTCGGCACCGCCGGCCCGCAGTTGCTGACCATCACCGGCTCTTCCTTCTCGGGCAACCTCACCGCGAACATCGGCGCGTACGGAACCTCCGGCGGCGCGCTGGGCCTGGCCAGCGACAACCCCAGCGGCATCAGCTACTTGGTCAGCAACACCAGCTTCATCGGCAACACCGCCAATTCCAGTGGCACCGGGACGGCGGCCGGCGCGGCGATCTTCCAGGAGAACGGCAACCTGACCGTCACCGGATCCACCTTCACCGGCAACGTCGTCGCCGGCTCCGGCACGCTGGCCAACTCGGCGATCTACACTGCCGGCACCAGCACGCTGCACTACAACCGGCTGATCGGCAACGCCGGTGCCGCGGTGCTGACCACCCGCGGCGGGACCGTCAACGCCACCCAGAACTGGTGGGGCTGCAACAGCGGCCCAGGCACTGCCGGCTGTGACGGCGCCGCCGGCACCGGCGTGACGACCAACCCCTGGCTGGTGCTGACCGCCACCGCCAACCCCGCGCACGTACCAGGCCCGAACGGCACTGCCACCATCACCGCCGCGTTAACCAGCGACTCGGCCGGCAACCCGATCGCCGCCGGCAACCTCACCGGCGCCTTCGACGGGCTGCCGGTCAGCTTCGCCGACCCACCCGGCGACGCCACCGTGACCAGTGCTCCCGGCACCCACACCGTCCCGCTCAGCGGTGGCACCGCAAGTATCGACTACCACTCCAACACCACCTTCGGGCCCGATGACGACCAGGTCAGTCTGGACAACGCGACCGTGCCGGCCACCCTCGAGGTTGACCAGCCGCCGGCCATCACCAGCGCCGACCAGGTCACGTTCGCCGCCGGCACCCCCGGCTCGTTCACGGTGACCACCGCCGCCGGCTACCCGACCGCGACCAGCATCACCGAGACCGGCGCGCTGCCGTCCGGAATCTCCTTTGCCGACAACGGTGACGGCACCGCCACCCTGGCCGGCACACCGGACACCAGCGGCACCTACCCGCTGCAGTTCCAGGCCGGCAACGGCATCAGCCCGGATCCCACGCAGAGCTTCACCCTGACCGTCGGATCGCCGCTGTCACTGGCCGCATTGCACGCCACGCCGACCAGGTGGTCGGCCGCCCACTGAAGACCCGACAAGAACCCATCCGACCAGCACAAGCACTCAACACGACGAGCGCGACGGTTGCCGCCGGCAGTCTCGGATAAACAGCACCCGCACAGCTCCGACGGCCGGTCCATCCCCGACGATGGACCGGCCGTCTCCATCCGCCCACTCGGGAACACCGGCCCCTCAACTGCGAGCGCGGTGACGGTTGGTTGACCAGCAGCCAAGGGACCGAGCCGCCGAACCGAGATCTCTCCGCAGGACTTGGGTCGCCAGCCCCGAGCCCTACGCCGGCGCCGCCCGCCCACGCGCAGCTACGGCTCGGCGCGGGTAGACGGCCGACAGCTCGTCGAGCAGTTCGGCGACCACCAGCCCCTCCCCCTCGGTGAGCGCCGGCAACCGTTCCAGCCCGCGCGCCTCGTCGGCACGCTGCTGCAGGTGAGCCACAAGGCTCCGGGCCGCACGGGGTGGTGCGCAGTAGCTGGAGGATGACTTAGGCGTTCACTTCTCGTCAGGCAGCCGGACGTAGTCCTGCTGGTCTGGCGACCAGATCCAGATCACGGGGCAGCGCTCGCGTGCCCATGCGAGCATCTCCACTTCGCTGTCGCTGTCGTGGTCGGCGACGAAGCCGTCCTGGTCGCTCCAGACGGCGTGCCACAGGCCGGTGTCGCTGAACTGGACGATGAAGATGGTTGCCTCGGGCTGGTCGCCAGCGGGTCCGTCGGTAGCGTTCACCAGGACCAGCCGGAGCGTTCGAGGTCGCCGGGGAATTTCAGGTAGGGCCCGAAACGGTAGAAGGCTCCGGGGCCGCGCTGGGTGGTGTGGGAGCAGGGGCTGCGCACGGACATCCAGAAGTAGCCGGGAGCGTTGGGTACTGACCAGGAGAACTGGGTCAGGACGTTGTGGTCCCAGTTGTTGTAGTCGTAGGCCTTGTAGCCGTTCGGCCGCCAGCTGATGGTGGTTTCGGGTCCGGCCACCGGGGTGGTGGGCGAGATCGAGTAGGTGTGGCGAAGCGCCGAG
>DASUAC010000397.1:0-2156 GCA_035763985.1 Jatrophihabitans sp.
CGACACGCGGTCGAAGTGGGCTTCGGACACCATCGGCCCGATCTCCACATCGTCCCCCGCCCCAGGCTCCCCGACCACCAGGGTGGACACCTCACGGACCAGGTAGTCGACGAACTCCTCAGCCACCGAGGAGTGCACCAGGACCCGGCAGGCCGCACCGCACTCCTGGCCGGAGTTCCAGAAACCGGCCGCGCGCAGCGACGTTGCCGCGGCCGCGAGGTCGGCATCGGCGAACACCAGCACGGGCGCCTTGCCGCCGAGCTCCAGATGAACCCGCTTCAGGCTCTGCGCGGCACCCTTGGCCACGGCTCGACCACTGGCGACCGAGCCGGTCAACGCGATCAGGTCGATGTCGGGATGCGCCGCCAGCCGACCACCGACCTCGGGTCCGTAGCCGGTGACAATGTTCAGCACGCCGGGCGGCAGCAGGTCGGCAACCAGCTCGGCGAACTTCAACGTGGTCAGCGGGGTCTGCTCCGACGGCTTGAGGACCACCGTGTTGCCGGCCGCGAGGATCGGCGCCAGCTTCCAGGCCGCCATCAGCAGTGGGTAGTTCCAGGGGGTCACCACGCCGACCACCCCGAGAGGCTCGCGGACGATGACCGACAGATGGTCGGCGGTGTAGTCCGCGGCGGCCTGGGAGGTGATCGAGCGGGCCGCGCCGGCCATGAACCGGAACGTGTCGACGCTGCTGGACACGTCGTCCCGGGAAACGATCAACGGCTTACCGGCGTTCGCCGACTCCAGCCGCACCAGCAGGTCGGTGTGCTGCTCGATCCGCTCGGCAATCCGCAGCAGAATCGCGGCCCGTTCCTTGGGCGTCAGCCTGCCCCAGGCCGGCTGGGCGGCCCGGGCGGCCGTCACGGCGACGTCGACATCGTCGGTTGACCCCTCCGGCACCCGGGCGAACACCGACCCGTTGCACGGATCGACCACGTTGATGAACCGGCCCGACCCGCCGGGACGGAACCGGCCGGCAATGAAGTGCTGCTCGGGTGGCAGGTCGCCGTCCCAGAGCAGCGACGAGTTTTCACTGCGCCGGATCTGGCTCGGAGCAGAAACGGACGTTGTCATCGGACCTCCAAGACTCGGGACAGTCGGGTTCGGCTCGGTGGTCAGGCCACCAGCTGGGGCCGGAACGCCGCGGCCAGTTCGGCGATCTGGCCGGCCTCCTCGCCCTGCAGCGGGGCGAACGGCTCGCGCGGGTCGCCGCACGGGAAGCCGACCCCGGTGAGCGCCGCCTTCACCGCGGCGACGTAGTTGACCGACAGCGCGGCGTCCAGCAGGGGGTAGATGCGGAGCCAAGCCTGCCGAGCCGCCTCCAGGTCACCGGCCTTGACGGCGTCGTAGACGGCGACGATCTCGGCCGGGATGATGTTCGCGGTGCCGGCCATCACACCCGCCGATCCGGCGACCAGCGACGACAAGATCAAGGTGTCCCAGCCGACGAAGGTGCCAACGATGTCGCCGTAGTGGTGGATCAGCTGCGCGGCCTGCGCCATGTCCGGGGTGGTGTTCTTGACGTACCGGATGTTCTGCACCTCCCGGGCGAGTTCGGCGACGGTGTCGGCCGACAGGTCCACCCCGGTGGCGGCGGGAAGGTTGTACAGCATTACCGGGATGTCGACCGAGCCGGCCACGCGACGCAGGTAGCGCTTGGTCTCCTCCAGCGTCAGGCACTCGTAGAACGGGGCCACCGGCATCACGACGTCGGCACCGACCGACTCGGCATGCCGGCTGAGCCGGATCGCCTCGTTGGTGCTGGTGGAGCCGGTCTGGGCGACCACCGGGACCCGGTGGGCGGTCTGGTCGACCACCGTCTCGACCACCCAGCGGCGTTCGTCGGAGCTGAGTCCCGAGAACTCACCGGTGGAGCCACAGGCCACGACGCCGTGTACGCCGCCGTCGATCGTGCGGTCCACCAGTGCGCGCAGCCGGGGCTCGTCGATGTTGCCGTCAGCGGCGAACGGTGTGGCGAGGGCGACGAGGACGCCGCGGAGCGAGGAGGTCATGATCAGGAGGTCCTTCCGTTGACGAGTGAGGTGGCGGTGGTGGATGCGCAGGGCCGGGAGCGCGCGCGCTGCTGGCGTTCGGTTGCGAGCAGGCTGGCGGCTTCCTGCGCCGCGGAGAACCCGGTGGTAATGGCCGATTCGGTG
>DASUAC010000398.1:0-10073 GCA_035763985.1 Jatrophihabitans sp.
CCGCCGGCGCTGGACCAGCCGAGAGGAACTGCGCCTGGCGATCATCGTCTGGATCGAACGCACCTACCACCGGCGCCGCCGCCAAGACACCCTCGGCCGGCTCACCCCAATCGAGTTCGAGACACTGTTCACCGCCGCTCACGCGGCTTGACAGCCCCTACCGAAACGAGTCAATCGAACTGGGGGCAGACCCAGACCCCCGAGCCCGCGCTAGACCCCCGAGCTAGACCCCCGAGCCCGCGCTAGACCCCCGAACTAGACCCCGACCGACTCGGTGGGCAGCGCCGGTCGCATGCTCCGGGTGATCCGGTTCACCGCGCTCATCACCGCCCGCAACGACGCCCCGACGATGGACTCGCTGATGCCGACCCCCCACAGCACCCGCTCGCCGACCTCGATCTCCAGGTAGGCCGCGGCCTCGGCGTCGCCGCCGGAGGTCAGCGCGTGCTCGGAGTAGTCCAGCACCCGTACCCCGATGCCGCCGAGCCCCATGTCCGGCTCGGAGATCGCCGCGCAGAACGCCGCGATCGGGCCGTTGCCCACCCCGGAGACGTCCCAGTCCTTGCCGAACGCGGTCACCTTGGCGACGACCCGGGTCAGCCCGTCGTCGGAGGAGGAGTTGAACGACTTCAGCGAGAACGGGGCGTCCGGGGTGGCGAACAGGTACTCACCGGCGAAGATCGACCACATCTGGGCCGCGTCCACCTCGCCGCCGGCGTCGTCGGTGTGCCGCTGGATGACCTGGCTGAACTCGATCTGCAGCCGCCGGGGCAGGTCGAGGGAGTGCTCGGACTTCATGATGTAGGCGACGCCGCCCTTGCCGGACTGCGAGTTCACCCGGATCACGGCCTCGTACGAACGTCCGACGTCCTTCGGGTCGATCGGCAGGTACGGGATCTGCCAGGGCAGTTCGGAGACCGGCCGGCCGGCCGAAGCCGCGGCGGCCACCAGCGCGTCGAAGCCCTTCTTGATCGCGTCCTGGTGCGAGCCGGAGAACGAGGTGTACACCAGGTCGCCGGCGTACGGGTGGCGCTCGTGCACCGAGATCCGGTTGCAGTACTCCACCGGCCGGCGGATGTCGTCGATGTCGGAGAAATCGATCTCCGGGTCGATGCCCTGGCTGTACAGGTTCAGCCCGAGGGTGACCAGGTCGACGTTGCCGGACCGCTCGCCGTTGCCGAACAGGCAGCCCTCCACCCGGTCGGCGCCGGCCAGCATCGCCAGTTCCGCGTCGGCCACCGCGGTGCCCCGGTCGTTGTGGGTGTGCACCGACAGCGCGACATGCTCCCGGTGCGGCAGGTTCCGGCTCATCCACTCGATCTGGTCGGCGTAGACGTTCGGGGTGGAACGCTCGACCGTGCAGGGCAGGTTCAGCACGATCTCCCGGTCCGCGTCCGGCTGCCAGACGTCCATCACCGCGCCGCAGATGTCCAGCGAGAACTCCAGTTCGGTGTCCATGAAGATCTCCGGGGAGTACTCGTAGCCAAAGATCGTCGTGCCGGTACCGGAGAACAAGTACTGCTCGGCGTACTTCATGACGGCCTGGGTGCCCTGGCTGGCGATCGCCCGGCATTCGGCGCGGCCGTCGCCGGGGAAGCCGAAGACCACCTTGCGGAACACCGGCGCCGCCGCGTTGTACAGGTGCACGGTGGCCCGGTGCGCGCCGACCAGCGACTGGACGGTCCGTTCGATCAGCTCCTCGCGGGCCTGGGTGAGCACCGAGATGGTCACGTCCTCCGGGATCCGGCCGGAGGTGATCAGCTCGCGGACGAAGTCGAAGTCGGTCTGGCTGGCGGCCGGGAAGCCGACCTCGATCTCCTTGTAGCCCATCCGCACCACCAGGTCGAACATGGCGCGCTTGCGGGCGGCGTTCATCGGGTCGATCAGCGCCTGGTTGCCGTCCCGCAGGTCGGTGGACAGCCAGCGCGGCGCGCGGGTCATGGTGGCCGACGGCCAGCGGCGGTCCGGCAGGTCCACCGGACGGAACGAGCCGTACCGGTGGATCGGCATGCCGGACGGCTGCTGGGTGGTACGGCGGGGACGGGACTGCGCCGCCGACGATGGGTGGGTCATGGACGTGCTCCTCAGCCGTGACTGGCGGCACGCGAACCGCGGCGCCAGGGAGATGAAACGAGGTACGGCGTCGGCGCAGTGCTGCTACCCGCGACGAGGGGGCCGACCGGACCTACCGGTCAGAGCCGGTGTCCGTCAAGCCTCGTCACGGCTGCAAAGGAGGAGCAGCGCGCGCATGATGGGGGAGACCCTACCCCGGGCCGCCGGATTCCGAAACCCGGCGAGCCTCGCATTCGGCCTCGGCCGGTTAGGTCCGGCGCCCTTGCCACCGGTAGTCTTGGCGCCCGTGGAACTGCAATCGGACAGCCTGAAGACTCTCTACAGCAACCGTTTCAGCGCGGAGGCCGAACAGCGCCAGGACATCTGGCAGGTGCTGTGCAGCGACTTCTTCCAGCGCTGGGTGCCGGCCGACGCCACGGTGCTGGATCTGGCTGCCGGGCACTGCGAGTTCATCAACAACATCTCCGCCGCCCGCCGGATCGCGGTGGACCTGAACCCGGACGTCAAGGTGCGCGCGGCCGAGGGCGTGGAGACGCACGTGCTCCGCTCGGACAGCCTGACCGGCATCGACACCGACTCGGTCGACCGGGTGTTCATCTCCAACTTCTTCGAGCACATCAACCACGAGACGATCCTGGCCACCCTGGTCGAGGTACGCCGGGTGCTCAAGCCGTCCGGGCAGCTGTTGCTGCTGCAGCCGAACGTCCGCTACTGCGCCAAGGACTACTGGCAGTTCTTCGACCACATCACCCCGGTGGACGACCGGGCCATGGTGGAGGCGTTCGCCCAGACCGGCTACCGGGTGGTGAAGAACATCCCGCGGTTCCTGCCGTACACCACCAAGAGCCGGCTGCCGTCCGGCCCGGCGCTGGTCCGGCTGTACCTGAAGGTGCCGCTGGCCTGGCGGGTGCTCGGCGCGCAGGCGTTCATGGTGGCCACCCCGGTGGCCGACTGAGCCAGCCGGATCGCCATCGGCTCGGCGCTCAGCCAACCGAGGCCCGGACGGGCGTAGCCTGCGGCAGTGTCGGTGGACGAGACGGACGTGACGCGCTCCCCTGAGGCGACCCGAGCCCCGGCGGACGTGCCCGGCCGGCGGCGCCGGCTCGCCCGGTACTGGCGGCTGATCCGCCGCCGGTTCTCCGAACTGCCCCCGGTGCCGGTGTGGCTGCTGCTGGCCACCGTCGTGTTCGCCGCGCCGCTGGATGCGGTGTACCCGACGGCCGGCCTGGATCCGAGCTGGGAGGCCGGCCTAAACCTCGCCCGGCAACGCCGGCTGCGGTTCGGCCCCGAGCTGGTTTTCACCTACGGACCATGGGGTTTCCTCGATCACCCGGAGGCGGTGAGCCGGTTCAACCTGGTGACCGGCACGTTGTTCGCGGTGCTGGCCTGCGCGGCTGCCTGGCTGGCGGTCTACCTCGTGCTGCGGGCACGCCTCGGCCAACTGGTCGCGGCGATCACCGGCTCGCTGCTGGTAATGCTGTGCGCGCTGACCATCGAACCGAGTGCGCTGCTCTTCGCCGCGATGATGCTTGCATTGCTGGGATATCTCGATCGAGGTGGTCCGCCGTGGATACCGGCCGCCGCGGCCGCCGGCGCGGCGTTGTTGATTCAGGTCAAGTTCTCCGAGGGTGCGGTGCTGGCGCTCGGCTCGCTGTGCGCGGCGGCGTTCGCCGGTCGCTGGCGGCGGCTGGTGGAGGCCGGGCTGGCGCTGGTCGGTGGCACCCTGCTGGCCTGGTTGCTCGCCGGGCAGTCGATCGCCGACCTGCCCGCCTGGGTGCGCGAGATGCGCCAGGTCGCCGTCGGCTACACCGACGCGATGTCGCTGGAGGCGCGGCCGAATGTGCTGCCGTACCTGCTGATCGTCGCGATCTGCGCGATCGCAGTGGGCTACCTGGTCCGGCTGGCCCGGGACCGGCCGGCCCGGATCACGGCCGGCATCGCGGTGCTCGTCCTGCTGGCCCTCTACCTCGGCTTCCGGGAGGGCACCGGACGGCACGGACCGGGCATGCAGAAGTACTTCTACCTGTACGCGCTGCCGGTGCTGGTCTGGGCGGTCGCGGCCGTCTCGGTCGGTCGCCGGGTGGTGTTCCGGCTCGGCGTGGTGGCGGTGGTGGTGCTGCTGGCCGGCAGCAGCTGGTCGCCGCTCAGCCCCGCCGATGCGATGAGCCGGTGGGGCGATCAGCTGCAACTGTCGGTTGATTCCCGTTACCAGGCTCAGCGACTGCAGCAGGCCAGGCTGGTCGCCCAGCAGCACTACGCGGTGTCCGGCCCGATGCGGGCCGCGCTGGCCGGGGCGCCGGTGACGGTGGACCCCTGGGAGGCCACCTTGGCCTGGGCGTACGGCCTGGACTGGAAGCCGGTGCCGGCGTTCCAGAGCTATGTCGCCTACACCGGCAAGCTCGATGCGCTGAACGCCGCCGCGCTGGTGAACGCCCAGCCGAACCGGCTGGTGCTGCGGGCGGCCGGCCTGAACTCCATCGACGGACGCAACCGGCTCTGGGATCCGCCGCGGTACCTGCTGGCCGAGCTCTGCGACTACCGGCCGGTGCTCAGTGATTCGCGTTGGCTGTTGCTGCGTAAGGCGGAAGTCGACCGGTGCGGTGCTGCGCAGCCGCTGGCGACCGTCCGGGTTTCGGCCGGCCAGCAGCTGAGCGTGCCGGTGGCCGACCCGGGCTCGCTGGTGACCATGTCGTTCCGGGCCTCGTCGCCCGGGCTGCTCGTGCGGCTGGGCCGGGCGCTGGACAAGAGCTTCCACCCGCTCGAGGTCACCGCCGACGGCACCCGCTACCGGCTGCCCCGGGCGTTGGCGGACGGTCCGCTGATCGCCCGGCTGCCGGCGTCGACCGGCTGGCCGGGGAGTTACGGCGGCGGCACCGGCTATCGCACGGTGAGCTTCTCCGAGCCCGGCGAGGTGCAGTTCTCGATCATCCCGCTGAGCTGAGCCGTACCTGCCGGCCGGACGATCAGGTCAGGCTGATGCCGCCCTGGATTCCTGACCGAAAGCACATACAGCGGTTATCGGTCGTGCGTACGACAGCAGCTATGCGACATCGTCTCGTCCGCACAACGGAGAACGCCATTTCACGGATCCATCCCCGAACGGTGTGCGATCATCGTCGCGCTTCACCAGAATGCCTCGAGCGTGGAACGCCACGGCATGTGGAGGGTCGGGTGTACGGAATCGACGCTGGACTGCCGCCCGATCCGGCTCCGGGCGCGGCAGCCGGTTGGCGACCGGCACCCGGCAATCCCAACGAAGAGGTCCTCTGGGACGGCACCGCTTGGACGGCGCGACGGCGCTGGACTGCCGCCGGTTATCTCGACCTTCCCGTCAACCCGCCGCCGCCATCGGTGCCGGACAACGGCCAAGGTTCTCGCCGTCGGCCGGGGCTACGCCGGACGCTCGTTGCCGCGACGGCCGTGGGCGTGGTTGCGGTGGTCACCGCGGTGGTCCTGGTGGCGGTGAACCACTCGCACAAGGGCGCGGGGACAGCTGCCGGCACCCTGCCGGGCCGGGCCGGGTCATCCGCAGCCGGCCACCTGCGGTGGTCGGCACCCGTTGTGAATGACCCCAAGGCCGCCCACACGCTCTCCGGCCAGCTGAACTACCTGTCCTGCCCCACCGTGACGTTCTGCATGTCCGCCAACGGCGACGGATATGCAATTACATTCGATGGACATTCGTGGTCGAGTCCGGTGCGTATTTCGCCCTACCCGAACGTCCTCGGGGTGTCCTGCGCCTCACCGACGTTCTGCGTGGCCGTGGGTGGCGGCGGCTACACCCGCAGGGCGACCTACTGGCAGTACCAGAACGGACGGTGGGGAGCGCCGATCTATTACCCCTATCAACCCGGGTACAACGCAGCGGCCTACTCGGTGTCCTGTCCGTCCAGCCACTTCTGCGCGACGCTCCTGTCCGGCTACTCGGCCGGTGTCAAGATCACCACCTTCGACGGACGGGCCTGGAGCCGGCCAAGCGTGTTGCCCGAGTCCGGCGAGGCGAGCAGCATCGACTGCCCCTCGGCTACGTTCTGCGCCGCCGTGGGCGACAGCCAGGCATATTTCTTCGACGGAGCCAACTGGCGGTCGGCGTCGCGACCGATAGATCATGCCCACGTCTCGATCTCCTGCCCGCTGGTGAGCTTCTGCGTCACCTCGGATGCATACAGCGAGGTCGGGATCTTCGATGGACGGTCCTGGTCGAGACATCAAGTCGACCCGGCCATGACGAGCAAGCAGACCCAAAGGCTGTACAGCTTGGCGGCCCAAGCGGAACCGGATCAGGCATCGGTGTCGTGCACCAGCAAGACCTTCTGTGTGCTCGTCGATGCCATCGGCCACGCAAGTGAGTTCGACGGCGTCAACTGGAGTCGCCCGATGGCAATCGATCCGAAGGTCGACGTGTCGCGCGGAAATCCGATCTCGTCGGTGTCCTGCGCGACGACCACCTTCTGCGTCGCCATCGACGCCAACGGCAACGTCATGACGACGAACTAGCCGCGCTCGAACTGCCGGCTCCGGCCAGCGTCGACTCGTTCGACAACCTGGCGTGACATGACGGCCACACGCGTAAGGGCACGTGCTGGGCGGCATGCCGGAAGTCTGCGTCGGCGGTGAGCAGGACGAAGTCGTGCCCGATGCACAGCTGCGCGATGAGGGCGTCGACCGTTCCGAGCTGAACTCCCTTGCGTCGGCAGGTATTGCTCAGCGCGGCGGCGGCGACGTAGTCCTCACGTCCGGGCTCGACGAACTCCAACGAGTCGAATGCCGCATGGATCGTCGCCTGAGCCCGTGGCGGGACGAAGCCTTGCAGCAGTTCGAGCAGGACGAGGCCGGTGGTGACGACCCGTTCGCCGCCGGTGAGGGCCTCGCGCAACACCGCTACCTCGGCACTCGCTGGTGGGCTGTCCCGCCGATATGCCAGCGACCACACGTTCGTGTCGGCGAGCAACCCCATCAGTCGGTGTGACCGAGTTTGCGGTCGCGGGAGCGGCGGGCCTCCTTGTAGTCATAGGTTTCGTCCCGATCCAGGGTGCCGAATGCCTCAACGATCTTGGCTTGCTCGCGGCGGGCGATGTACTCCTCCAAGGCGTGCGTCACGGTCGCCTTCTTGGTCCGTTCACCGCCGACCCGCTGGGCGCGTTCGAGCAACTCGGGGTCGATCGCAAGATTGGTGGCCACCGGCGTTACTCCTCAAACATCAGGTTACACACGTCATTGTGTAGGGTTGGCAGCCATCGGGCAAGCAAAAGGGGGCGTCGCCTGAGATTCCTTTTCGCGACGCCCCCTCGACCAGCGAGATACGGCTACAGCCGGCCGTCCTTGACCGCCTCGGTGACCCACGGGATGACCTCGTCCAGCATGGTGTCCAGGCTGGTGGTGCACTCGAAGCCGAGCACGTCGGAGGCCTTGGCCACGTCCGGCACCCGCTTCTGCACGTCGTACTCGAACGCCTCGTCGCTGACCAGGGTGAGCGGCGCGTCCCCCTTGATCTTGCGCCAGATCACCTCGGCGAGTTCCCGCACGCTGGTGCTCACGGGGGTGGAGATGTTGAAGTCGTTGTTGTACGCCGCATCCTGCGACATGCACTCGACGATGCCCTTGGCCAGGTCGCCGCCGTAGGTGTAGTGCCGGATCTGGCTGCCGTCGCCGAGGATGTGCAGCGGATCCTGGCCCTTGACCACCTTCTGCACCAGGTCCGGCACCACGTGGCTCATCGCCAGCTTGACGTTGCCGGAGGCGATCTCCACGTCGCCCAGCGCCCGGCCCTCGCCGATGCCCACGCAGTTGAACGGCCGGACGATCGTGTACGGCAGCTTGTACTGGTCCCAGGCGGCCTTGGCGAAGTACTCCACCGCCAGCTTCTGGAAGCCGTAGGACGACAGCGGCGGCGGGATCCGGCGCTCGTCGCCCTCCCTGGACGGCCAGTGCTCGGTCGACTCGAACACCATCGAGGACGACAGGTAGGTGACCTTCTTCAGCTTGCCGTGGGTGTGCGCCTCGATCGCCGCGTCGCACTGGGCAGCCATGATTCGCTCGTTGGTGGCGAGCAGGTCGTAGGCGTAGGTGTGGAAGTAGGAGATGCCGCCGATCAGCGCGGCACCGGCGATGAAGTGGTCGCAGTCGGACAGCAGCTTGGTCATCAGCTCGACGTCGCGGGCGTCACCCTCGACGAAGTCGTAGGCCGGGTGCCCGTCGTAGGACTTCGTTACCGGGCCGTACTTGGAGTAGTTGTCGATGCCGACCACCGAGTAGCCGCGGCGCAGCAGTTCCTCGACCACGTAACCGCCGATGAATCCGGCCGAGCCGGATACCAGTACCTTCTCGTTGTTCACTGGGAGGATCGCTTTCTGGTCGGTTTGTTGTTCTGCAAGGCTATCTGGGTCGCGGCCTGGTGCACCTGCTCCGGGGTGAGCCGCTTGCCGAAGGCGAACCGGTACCAGCGCAGGTAGCGCGGAATCCAGGCCCGAAGCTTGAAGTTGGACTCGCCCAGCGTGCGGTCCAGCCAGATGGTGGGCACCTCGGCCACCGGCCGGCGCAGCCGGCGGGCCTTGGCGGTCAGCTCCAGCCCGATCTCGAAACCGCTGCGGCTGTCGATGCCGACCTCGCGGATGAACTCGGTGGAGTAGGCCTTGAAGGAGTTGGTGGCGTCCCGGGTGCCGACCCGGCCGAGCAACCCGAGCGACTGGCCGGCAGTCTTGGACAGCAGCGACTTCAGCATCGGGCCGCCCACCTGCTGGCCACCGGCCGAGTACCGGCTGGCCGCCGCCACCACCACGCCGCGGTCCACCAGCCGGGCCAGCGCGTCGATCTGCCGCGGATCGTCGCTGCCGTCGGCCATGGTCACCACCACGACCGGGTTCTTCACCTGGTCGATGCCGAACCGGATCGCGTTGGCCGGCCCTCGGCCGTAGGTGTTGATCAGGGTGTGCAACCGGGGCTCCCGCTCGCTGTAGTCCCGCAGCACCGGGACGGTGCTGTCCTCCGCGGAGTCGACCACCACCAGGATCTCGCACTCGGATTCCACCGAGTCGAAGATCCGGTCCAGCACCGGAATGATGCTTTCGCCTTCGTTGTAGGCCGGAATGACGACCGAGATCGCGAGGGACATCAGACCGTGGTGCCGTTGCCGAGCAGGTTCCACACGTCGGCCACCGGCACCGACGGGGTGAGCGAGCGGTACTCCTTGTGCGGCGCCGCGATGATCAGCAGATCGGAGCTGGCCAGCACGGTGTCCAGCGGCTGCAGGTTGGCGTCCACCGTGACGTACGGGTCGGTGCAGAGCACCTCCTTGGCCCGGAACTCCAGGATCCGCTTGAGTTTGTAGGACAAACTCGACCGGATGTCGTCGCTCTCGCCCTTGAACGCCATGCCCAGGATGCCGACCCGGGAGTTGGCCAGGTCGTACTTGGCCTCCAGCTTGGAGACCAGGTACAGCGGCAGCCCCTCGTTCACCAGCATCGCCGAATGGCCCAGGATGAAGGAGTTGTCGGTGAACGCGGCCAGCTGCATGGTGTCCTTGAACAGGCACGGCCCGGCGGCGAAGCCGGCCCCGGGCATGTCCGCCGCCCGCGGGTAGTCCTGCGCCAGCGCGTTGCGGATCCGGTCGAAGTCCAGGCCCTGTTCGTTGGCCATCACGTAGAACTGGTTGGCCGCGGCGAACTTGATGTAACGCCAGGTGTTGGTGAACAGCTTGGCGAGCTCGGCCTCCTCCGGCTCCAGCTCGACGATGCTCTCGGTCAGGTGGCCGAACAGCGCGCCGGCCCGCCGGCGCACCTCCGGGGTGCGGGCCGAGACGATCTGCGGCAGCGAGAACAGCTCCACCATCGCCTTGCCCTCGGCGATCCGCTCCGGGCAGAACGCCACCTCGACGGCGATGCCCTGCTCGGCGATCATCCGCTCGACCCGGCGGGTCACCCCGGGATACACGGTGGAGCGCAGCACCAGCAGCTGCCCGGCCCGGAAGTACTGCTTGCATTCGTCCAGCGCCCGCGGCACCG
>DASUAC010000399.1:0-2531 GCA_035763985.1 Jatrophihabitans sp.
AGGCTGCCTGCGGTGATGGAGGCTCGGGACGCATCGCCCGGCGCGGGCTGGTATCGGTTGGGGTGGTGTCGGTGACCGCGACGGACGTGGTTGCAGGGCTTGCCGAGGACGCGGCTGAGAGTTCGTGGGCGGTCGAGACCCATGGGTTGGCGAAGCGTTTCGGTTCCAATGTCGCGGTCAACGGGGTGGATCTGCGGATCCCGCGCGGCTGCGCGTTCGGGTATCTCGGACCTAACGGGGCGGGTAAGACGACGCTGATCCGGGTACTGCTCGGGTTGACCCGCGCTGACGCCGGCACGATGTCGCTGCTGGGCTATTCGGTCCCGAGCCGCCGGGACAAGGCGCTGGCGAGGGTCGGGGCGATCGTCGACGAGCCACGGTTTCACGGCCATCTGACGGGACGGCAGAACTTGCAGGTGTTGGCTGCCGCACGCGAACCGGCGGCACGAACTCGCATCGATGCCTCGCTGAGGCGTGTCGGGATCCTGCACCGGGCCGACGACCGGGTGTCGAAGTACTCGATGGGCATGCGGCAACGGCTTGGAGTCGCTGCGTGTTTGATCGGCGATCCGGAACTGTTGATCCTGGACGAGCCGATGAACGGCCTCGATCCCGCGGGGATGCACGAGATGCGCGACATGATCCGCTCGCTGGTCGCCGAGGGTCGCACGGTGGTGTTGTCGTCCCACTTGCTCGATGAGGTGCAGCGGACCTGCGACGCGGTGGCCATCGTGGATCGGGGCCAGGTCATCCGGCAAGGACCGATCGCCGAGCTGCTCGCGGACACCTCCGTGGTGCTTGAGGTTGATTGCTCCGAGCCCGAGCGGGCCCGAGCCTTGCTGGCGGGAACCAATCTCGGCGCCAGCATCGCCCTGCAGTCGGGCGGATTGGCGATTACGCTGCCGGCGGCCACGACCCGCGAGGTCATCGCCGAGGTTGCCCGCGTCCTGGTCGGTGGAGATATTGCGGTGTATCGGCTGCAACCGCTGCAGGCCTCGCTTGAGGAGTGGTTCCTTCACGTCACCAGCCGATTGGGTGATTCCGCATGACGACCATGCGCGACGCCGGTGCATCCGCGATCCCGCCGGCCTCGTTGGAGCCCACGCGCGATCACCGTGGTTCGCCGATCCCGACCGGCGCGATGATCGCGACGAGGTTCATGGAGTTGCGCAGGCGCCGCGGCCTCATGATCACCCTGGTTCTGGTGACGGTGGGCTTCCCGACGGTCTTCCTGGCGGTACGGATCCTGCTGCACGCCGTTGCCCCGAAGACCTACGGTGCGGCCGGTGGATACGACATCTACACCGCGATGTCGGCCGGGGTGCTCTACACGTTCGGGTTCATCGTGGCGGCCACGCTAGGTTGCACCGCCGGATCAGTGGATCTGTCCGAAGGAATGTTTCGGCACCTGGTGATCACCGGCCGCTCCCGGCTTGCGCTCTACCTCGCCCGGATCCCGGCCGGGCTGGCCATCATTACCGCGCTGGTCGCGATCGGTTTCAGCATCGTCTGCGCCGTCTGCGTGTTCGCCGCCCCCACCAAGCTGAGCTATGACGGCGTGGCCGTGCCCGCCGGCCTGTCACAAAGCGCCCTGGAAAGCTGGGCCGCCGACCACGCCACCGAAGTCCTCTGCAACTTCAACTACAACGGACCAACACAGCAGGGCGTCGGCTGTGACAACCGACCCGGCCAACCAGCCCGCATCGTCATCGCCGGACCCGACCGCCGGCCCGTCCCAGCCAGCGCCGACCAGGCCAAGGCCGCGGCCATCGACATCGCCCGACAGAACTACCCGGACTACACCAAGCAGTTCCTCTACCCCTCGAACTCCCTGATGATCAAGACCGGCCTGTGGCTCGAACTCGAAGCAACGATCGGGTTCATCGTCGGTCTCGGACTCGGATCCCTGCTCGGCCAACGCACCACCGCGGTGGTCCTGATGATCGTGCTGGAAATCATCCTGACCCCGATCGCCATCCGAAGCCGAATACCCCATTTCATAAACGGGCAACGCGGCATCATCGGCGTCGCCACCGCACACCTGGAACCCGGGCAGCTGCCGCTGGCCTTCGGCGGTGGCGGACGAGACTTCCGAGTCACCGAATCCACCACCACTGCCATCTGCGTCATCCTCGCCTGGCTCATCGGATGGACCATCCTCGGCGCCTGGCGAATGATGACCAGGGACGCCTGACAGAGCCGACAAGCCGAGCAACCGGACGGGCGCCACCTAAAGCCCTAAACCTATGGATCAATCTGCGCCCGGTCGAGCAGGGGCTCGCCTGCACAATCAGACGGTTACGGCAGCGGCCTCCGGAGGATGGTGGAAAGCGGCACACCCGTCCGGCCGCTGAGATTGGATGAGGTAAGACCGCGCTGCCGAATCGCCGGCCAGGTACACCAGCCAGCCAGGTACACCAGCCGGCCGGGTTCACCAGTCGGACGGCGCCTCCGGCAGCGCGACCAGGTTGTTGGCCCGGATCTTGTCGTTGGTGGTGCGCAGGTACTTCACGCCGTCCCGCCGGGTGATG
>DASUAC010000400.1:0-4695 GCA_035763985.1 Jatrophihabitans sp.
CAGCGCAAAATTGTCCGCAGTCGGTGGCGGTTTGTTCCGCTGGCCAGAATCGGCGCGGCCCGCTGGCCGGAAATTGCGCCGGTCCCGGCCCTCCGCAGTTGATCAGTCGTTCGGTTCGGAGGGGTACGGACGGGTCGGATACTGCTCGTCCGGGCTCGGTTGCTGATACGGCGGGTACGGCTGCTGTTGCGGGTACGGCTGTTGTGGGTAGGGCTGTTGCTGTGGGTGGGGCTGCTGTTGCGGGTACGGCTGGGTGGGCGGCGGTCCGGTGTAGGGCTGGTCCTGCGGTGCCGGGTACTGCTGCGGGGGCGCTGCCGGGTATTGCTGAGCCGGGTACTGCTGAGCTGGGTACTGCTGGCCCGGGTATTGCTGAGCTGGGTACTGCTGGCCCGGGTATTGCTGAGTCGGGTACTGCCCCTGGTACTGCGCACCCGGGTACTGCTGAGCCGGATAGGCATAGCCCAGCGGGTAATCGCCCGGCACCGGGTAGCCGCCGGCCGGCTGCTCGGCCGCCGCCCGGCGCCGGCGGATCAGCACACCGGCAGCGGCCAGCAGCGCCAGCAGCACCACCGCCAGCACCAGCCAACTCGTCCTGCTCAGGCCGGTGCTGTTGGCCGGCACGGCCGATGCGGTGGTCTGGAAGTCGATGATGCCGGCCGAGTTGGGGGTGAAGCTGACCTTGCGGCCGCTGACCTTGCCCTTGGAGGAGATCACCTTGCCCGGAAAGGTGAAGGCGAAGGAAACCTTCGCCGTCCGGAGCAAGCTGGTCGGGTCCAGGCCGGGCAGGCTGTTCAGATCGGTCGGTATCCCGGACGGCAGCAGGCTGTTCAGGTCGGTCGGTATCCCGGACGGGAGCAGGCTGTTCAGGTCGGTCGGAATGCCGGAGGGCAGCAGATCGGTGGGTATCCCGGACGGCAGCAGGCTGTTCAGATCGGTCGGTATCCCGGAGGGCAGGCTCGGCAGCGCGGTCGGCGTGCCACCGGACGACGAGCCGCCGCCGAGCAGGCCGGTGCCGCTGTCGGAGAGCATCTGCAGCAGGTTCATCCGGCCGGTGAGGTGGAACTGCTTGCCGTCCTTGGACAGCTTCGGGCCCTCTTCGCCGCTGTTGAACTCGGCCATGGTGACTCCGGCGAAGGTGCATTCGATGCCGACATAGGTGCCGTCGTCGAAGTCCTTGGTGGTGCCCTGGGTGCTGCCGAAGTCACAGCTGCCCTGCGACTTGAGCTGGTTCAGCAGCTCGTCCTGGCCGCCGACGAAGCCGGCCAGCGTCTTGGCCACGCCGTAGCGCGCGGTGCCGGACAGGGTCCCGTCCGGATGCACCGTGGCATTCAACTGCACCGTCACACAGCCGGTGAGCGCCAGTACGGCGAGCAGCAGTGCGCCGAGCAGGCCGGCCCGTCCGGACCGGAGCGGCAGAACGATCCGGCGGGTGTGCCGACGGCGGCTGCCGGGCGCGTACTTCGGCGTGTGTGCCATGCCGTTGATCCTGCCGTGCCGGGCGCCCGGTCGCCTAACCAATGCCGCAGCTCCGATGGACCGGCTGCGACCTGCCGGAGCGGTAGGCAACACTGGCGGAGTGACCGGGCTGCCGCTGCTACTGGACCTGACCGGCCGTACCGCGGTCGTGGTCGGCGGTGGCCGGGTGGGCCTGCGCCGGTGCCGGACACTGCTCGAGGCCGGGGCGCGGGTGCGGGTGATCGCACCGTCGGTACGGGCCGAGCTCGCGGAACTGGCCGAGCCCGCCGAACTGCCGGTCGAGCTCGAGCGGCGCCGCTACGCCGCCGGTGACCTCGACGGCAGCTGGCTGGCGGTGGCGGCCACCGACGACCCGGCGGTGAACGCGGCGGTGGCGGCCGAGGCGGAGTCCCGCCGGATCTTCTGCATCCGGGCGGACCTGGCGACCGGCGGCACCGCCCGGATGCCGGCGGTGCTGCGCCGGGGCGCGCTGACCGTCTCGGTGAACGCCGCGGACGATCCGGCGCGGGCGGCCGGACTGCGTGACCTGCTGGGTCACCTGATGGACACCCAGGCGCTGATCGGCCGTCCGGTGCGGCCGGGCGGCGGTTCGGTGGCGCTGGTGGGCGGCGGCCCCGGCGACCCGGAGCTGATCACGGTGCGCGGCCGCCGGCTGCTCTTCGAGGCGGACGTGGTGGTGACCGACCGGCTGGCGCCCCGGGCGCTGCTGGCCGAACTGCCGGCCGAGGTGGAGATCATCGACTGCGGCAAGTCCGCGCACCGGCACAACCTCAGCCAGGACGAGATCAACGCGGTGATCGTGGCGCGGGCGCAGGCCGGCAAGCGGGTGGTGCGGTTGAAAGGCGGGGACCCGTTCGTCTTCGGACGCGGCGGCGAGGAGATGGCCGCGTGCCTGGCCGCCGGGGTGGACGTGCAGGTGGTGCCGGGCATCACCTCGGCGATCGCGGCACCGGCTGCCGCGGGCATTCCGGTCACCCACCGCGGCACCAGCGCCGACTTCGCGGTGGTGTCCGGCCATCGCGACGCCGGCCAGCCGGGCGCCGAACAACCGGCGGCCGGCTGGAGCTGGCCGGAGCTGGCGGTCGGGCCGGCCACCCTGATCCTGCTGATGGCGATGGGCCGGCTGGCCGAGATCGCGGCGGAGCTGATCGAGCACGGCCGGCCGGCCGACACGCCGAGCGCGGTGATCCAGCACGGGACGCTGCCCGGCCAGCGGGTGCTGCGGGCGCCGCTGGGCGAACTGGCCGATCGCGCGGCGGCCGGGGGCTTCACCGCGCCGGCGGTAGTGGTGATCGGAGCAGTCGCCGCGCTCGGCGGCTGAGACGCCTGGATTCGAGGCGTGAGCCGCATCGAAGGGCTTCAGTGAAAGGTCGCTCAGAGATGCCGAAGGATCGCCCGGCCATTACGGTCGACGGGTGCTCACTATGCTCGCCGGGTACGGTCGCTGGGCGTCCACCGACTACCGCGCCGTGCGGCGCATCGATCAACTCAAGACCGTCCTGGCCTGCGGAGTGTGAGCGGCGGGTACGTCTTCATCGACGAAACCAAGCGCCGGGACTACCTGCTGGTCGCCGGTGTTGTCCTTCCCGAGCATCTCGACTCGGTCCGCCGGGTTCTGCGCGGGCTGGTGCTTCCTGGTCAGCGTCGACTGCACATGAAGGACGAGAGCGATCCGCGCAAACGCGCCATCGCCACTGCCATCAGGGACAGCGAAGTGCAGGCCGTCACCTATGACGACGGACGCCGATATCGCAACGAACGTGAACGGCGTGCCGCCTGCCTCCGGGCCATCGTCGAGGATGCCGCCGCTTGTGGCCACAAAATGCTTGTGCTCGAGCAAGACAACTCGCTACTCAGCTGGGATAACCGACAGCTGATCGAGTTCACCCGCGCGGCCGGCTGCCCAACACCCTTCGCTACGAACACCGTCGGGCAGCCGCGGAGTTGACGCTGGCCATTCCTGACGCAGTCGCTTGGTATGGGCCAAGGGTGGCGATTGGCGTCGGCGTATCGAACCTGCTGTGGTCGAGGTCCGGGAGGTTTGAGCACACCCGACAAAGCGCGAAGCCCGAGCGCCACGGTCGTCCGGCCGGGTCTCGGGCTCACTTCCCGAAGCTCAGCGCAACGGGCACCGTCAAGTCTAGACCGACCGACCGCCGGATGTCACCGATCCGCCGATTGCGCAGCCTGAGGATCAGACGCCGGGGACTGCGCCCAGGTCCTGGTACACGCCGAGTGGGTTCCCCCACGGGTCGGTGAGGTTGGCGAAGGCGACCAGGCCGGGCAGCCGCTGGATCTCGCTCGGTTCGAAGCCCTTGTGCGCCAGCAGCGCCACCGAGGCGTCGATGTCGTCGACCTGCAGCCGCAGGCGGAACGAGGCCGGCTTGATGTCCTCCCGTCCGGTGGCCAGCTGCAGCCAGGCCCCGGGCGAGATCTCCCATTCGTAGAAGTCCGGGTCCGGGCCCAGATCCGGATCTCGGCCGATCAGCGCGCAGTAGTAGGCCAGCGCCTCGTCCCGATCTCCGGCGTGCACGGCAACCGTCAAACCCCGGACGTTCATCTCCGCCATGGCCGAGACCTTATCGGGCACTCAGAAGCGGTTCACAGCGACCCGGGCGGGTGGACGTCCGGGCCGGGTCAGCCGAAGCGCTGCTGGGCGCGTACCGCCCGGCGCAGGATGTCGGTGCCGTCGGTCAGCGCCCGGCGCACCTTCGGGTCGAGCTCGCCGGCCAGGGTCGCCTCGGCCAGCTCCAGCACCGCCGGCGAGGCGGCCAGCACCGGGAACGACGCGGTGATCACCTGCGGCAGCGCCCAGCCCGAACGCAACCGGGCGGTGCCCGGCATCTCGGCGAAGAACCGCGGGACGTACGGGCGGGTCAGCTCCTGCTGGGACTGCTCGAAGAAGCCCTCACCGATCGCGTACAGCTCGTAGGCCGACCGGCTGCTCGGTTCGGTGAGGTCGCGCCAGGCGGCTCGCTTGGCCTGCGGATCCGGCCGGATCGCCTGGGCCCGGGCCGCGTGCAGCACCCCGGCGGCCGAGGCGTCGGCGGCCAGTTCGGCGTCGACGTCGGCAGCCGACAGCGCACCGAGCGCGGCCAGCCGGGTGATCAGCAACCAGCGCAGTTCGCTGTCGATCACCAGGCCGTCCGGCAGTTCGCGGCCGGCCCGCCAGGACTGCAGCAGCTGCTGGTCGTCGCAGGCCTGCAGCAGCGCGCGGGC
>DASUAC010000401.1:0-4480 GCA_035763985.1 Jatrophihabitans sp.
GCCCGGCCGATGCCGCGGCTCGCGCCGGTGACCAGCAGCACGCTGCCGGAGAGTCTCACCGGACGGCCTGGAAGGGTGTCAGGCCAGCGTGGGGTTGCCCAGCCGGACCCGGACGCCCTCCCGGCGCAGCGAACGGAAACCCCAGATGGTGCAGGCGCCGATCGTGCAGAGGGTGAGCAGCGGGCTGAGCAGGCTGCGCGAGAGCATGCCGGCCGAGACGCCGAAATGCAGGAAGCTCAAGGTCATGCCGGCGTCGGCCAGCCGGGACAGGCCGAACAACACGGCAATCTCGGTGAACATCCGGCGTACCCCGCGCCGGGCCAGCACATGCGCCGGGATGGAGACGAAGTCCCGAGCCAGCCGCATGGTGATCGGCCGGCCGAACAACGCACTGCCGACGAACATCAGCGCGGTGCACACCGAACCCACCACCGGCTGCATCAGGTAGAGCAGCGCGCTGGAGGTGGCCAGCGCCACGATCGCGCGGCCGGACATCATGCCGAGACACATCAGCATGGTGCCGGACAGCCGGCGGCCCCGGATCCAGCGGGTGCCGACCACCAGATAGCACCAGCCGAGGCTGGCGCCCAGCGCCGGCAGCAGGCCGACGAAGTGCAGCACCAGGGCGAACAGCAGGCCGGGTACGAGCAGCGCCTCGACGAACAGCTGCCCGGATCGGAGCAGGGTCGAGCGCAGGCACCCGAGATGGACTTCCAGCTTGGCGGCCGGAACCGCTTCGCCGCAGACCGGCGCCGCTGTTTCCTCGGGGGTCCTGGTCGCCTGCAACGCAATATCACCTCGGGCTGTCGAAATCTTCATATGGCCCTATCGGCAGCCGAAGCGCCACGCACACCCGTTGGGCGTACCGACTCCGGCCCCAGGATCCAACCTGGCTCAGCTGGGTATGGCCTGTGCTCCAGGCCCGGCAGTCGGCTGGCCTGGCACGGTCACCGCCTGTGCGCCGAAGACTACCTGGCCGAATCCGGAGCCGGCCAGTCGAGGGAGACGGCGTCGGACCGGATTGGGACTTAGGTCCGGGCCGATAGCATAGGAGTTGTCATCGCCGCGACACCCGACTCAGGACCAAGGTCCCCAGAAATCCCGAGCTGGCGATTGGGCTTTGCCGCGTAAAGCCAAGCTATGGTGTCATCGAGTCCGGTCGTTGCGACTGCAAAGTCCGTGGGGGGGACATGACGGGACGCTCGTTCAGCCATGGTGCACAGCGGTCGGTACCGGACGTTACCCGGTTCGGGCCGACATCGGTCGCACCCGTACAGCTGACCTCGGAGCCGGTCCGGCCGGCCGGCCGGACCAAGCCGATCCAGTTGCTGGTCATCGACGCCCATCCGATCACCCGATGGGGCCTCGGCCAGATCGCCGCCGAGCAGCCGGACCTGGACCTGGTCGGCGAGACCGGCACCGCGGCCGAGGCGCTCCGGCTGGTCGCCAGGCTGCGGCCGGACGTGGTCACCGTCGGCCTGTCGCTGCCGGACCGGAACGGCCTGGAGCTGGTCCGCGAGCTCCGGGACCGCAACCCCGAGCTGGGCGTGGTCGTCCTGACCGGCCAGCACGAGGACGACGTGCTGTTCCGGGCGCTGGACACCGGCGCCTCGGCGTTCGTCGCCAAGACGGCTGCCCTGCCGGAGATCCTGGGCGCGATCCGGCACGCGGCGGTCTCCGCCTCCTCGTTCAGCGCGGCCGGACTGGCCCAGGCGATGCACCGGCGTACCGAACAACAGGCCCGCCGGCCGCTGCTGAGCCCGCGCGAGGCCGAGGTGCTCGGCCTGCTGCAGGAGGGCCGCTCGGTGCCGGAGGTGGCCACCGCGATGTACGTCAGCCTGTCCACCGCCAAGACCTACGTGTCCCGGCTGTACGACAAGCTGGGCGTCACCAACCGGGCGCAGGCCATGATGGCCGCCGTGCAGCTCGACCTGAGCAGCTTCGGCGTGGCGGCCGTCGAGCGGAGCCGGCTGAACTTCCGCTGACCGCGGCCGGCCGGTCACCGACTCGGCCGGTCACCGAGTCGGCCGGTCACCGACTCGGCCGCTGACCGCCTCGGCCGGTCACCGACTCGGTCCGTCACTGACTCGGCCCGGATGTCGTTTTCGCCTTGTCCGGTCGGTGCATTGCGCATCACCGGCATTCGCGTCCCTTTGCGGCCTCAGCGCTGCCGCCGATTCGTACCGGCGACTTATGGCATTCGGCCACCTTCTCGCGCGGACTTCGCTACGCTGGCTGCCGGTCGCCACCCCCGAGTCGGCGATCTCCCTTACCCGATCGGCCTAAACCTCTCCCCTGCCCGAGCTGGTTCGCGCTGTCGTCCGATCGGATCGATTTGTCGGTCGAACGACCGACAAGACCCCACACCGACTTGACACCGCTCATAAGCCCTTGCAGATTGGAAGCGTCCCTATCGGGGGGATAGAGCGAGGCGCGGATCCGTCGGGCGAATTGGTCGCCTACATCCTGACGGGGAGCCAGTGGCGAAACCGGCGCTTGAGCGGACGTCCAATTTCCTTTGGAGAGGAATCCTTCGTCATGCCCAAGTTCAACAAGAAGATCGCCGCCGTCGCCGCGGCCGCCGCCGTGCTGGTTGCCGGCGCCGGCACCGCCTTCGCCTACTGGACCACCACCGGCGCCGGCACCGGTTCGGCCACCAACGGCAGCGCGAACGGCAGCATCGTGCTGCACGCCACCTTCGCCGACGGCCTGACCCCGGGCGGCAGTGAGCCGGTCAGCTACACCGCTGACAACGCCGGCTCGTCCAGCCTGTACGTCGGCACCATCACCCCGACCGTCAGCATCGACTCGGCGCACGCCACCGCCGGCTGCCTGGTCGCCGACTTCACCATCGCGCCGACCACCTCCAACACCACGGTGCCCGCGAACACCAGCGGGATGGCCGTCGGCAGCGGCACCCTGAGCTTCACCGACACCTCGGTCAGCCAGGACGGCTGCAAGGGCGCCGTCATCACGCTGAGCCTGGCGAGCAACTAGCCGATCGGCGCGGCCCGGCGCGGTGATCGAGCCGGGCCGGGCCGAACCGCCGAACCAGCCATCGACCAGCCAATCAAGAAGGAGCGACCGGGCATGATCCGCCTGCCGATTCTCGGCGCGGCCAGCACGCCGGCCAAGCTGGCCGTGGGCCTGGTCGCCCTGCTCACGACGGCCGGCGCGGTGTACCTGGGTACCCCGGGCAACTCGGCGGCCGGCAACGCCAAGCCGAGTCTGGCGCTGCAGGTGGCACCGGCCAGCCAGACGGTCACCCGCGGCCAGTCGGTGACCTACGCGGTCACGGTGGCCGGCGTGAACGGCTTCACCGGGGCCGTCACGCTCGCCGCGTCCGGGCTGCCGGCCGGCGCAACCGCCAGCTTCAGCCCCAGCCCGGTCACGGTCGGCACGGCGGCTGCCGGCAGCACGCTCACCGTGCACACCACGGCCACGACGACGCTCGGCGCCGCGACCTTCACCATCACCGGCACCGGCAGCAAGGTGAGCAGTTCGGTGCAGGCCGGCCTGTCGGTGAACGCGGTGCTCACCAGTTCGCTGGCGCTGGCCGCCACCCCGTCGACGGTGACCATGGCGCCGGGCGCGATCGCGGTGTACACGCTGCAGCTCACCCGGCGGAACCTCACCGCGCCGGTGTCGCTGGCGGTGGCCGGTGGCCTGCCCGCCGGCGCAACCGCCGGCTTCACCCCGAACCCGGTCACCGGCGACACCGCGACACTGCAGCTGGCCACCCCGGCAACGGCCGAGGACGGCACCTACCAGCTCTACCTGGTGGCCACCGGCCGGGACCCGCAGGGGCAGCTGCAGGCGGCGTACGCGAACGTGCAGCTGACGCTGCGGACCACCGGGAAGGCGTTCACCATCGCCGGAAACCTGGCCGGCCAGCTTTCCCCCGGCGCCACGCTGCCGCTGGATCTGTCGCTGACCAACCCGAACAAGAAGCAGATCTCGATCACCAACCTGACCGTGACGATCTCCGGCGTGGTCCGCACCCCGGCCATGATCGCGGCGAACAAGCCGTGCACCGTCGCCGACTACGCGGTGACGCAGTACGCCGGCGGCTACCCGCTGACCGTGCCAGGCTCGGCCACCGCATCGCTCAGCCAGCTGTCGGTGCCGGCCGCCGCCATGCCGCACATCCTGATGCGCGACACCACCAGCAACCAGGACGGCTGCAAGGGCGCCACGGTCAACCTGGCCTACTCCGGTTCGGGACAGGGGAGCTGAGGACGATGCCGCACCGTCGATGGACGCCCAAGCTGATCGTCAGCTCGCTGGCCGCGCTGCTCGTCCTGGTCGGGGTCGGGGTTGCCTGGGCCTACTGGACCAACCAGGGCGCGGGCACCGCCAGCGCGAGCGCCGCGACCTTCGACCCGCCGACCAACGTCACCGCGGCTTCCACGCCCGGCAGCGGCAGTGTCGCGGTGGGCTGGTCGGCCGCGTCGCTGTCCACCGGCGGCGCGCCCGCCGG
>DASUAC010000402.1:0-8406 GCA_035763985.1 Jatrophihabitans sp.
GCGCGCCGACCGGCGTCCTCAGCTCGTGCGAGACGTTGGCCACGACGTCGCGCCGCACCCGCTCCAGCCGGCGCGCCTCGGTGACGTCGAAGAACCGCAGCACCACCGAGTGCACCCGCTGGTTGACCAGCAGCGGCATCGCCCGTACCGAGAAGGTCTCCGGCCCGCGGCCGGCCAGCTCCAGGGTGATGCTGTCGGACCGGCCGGAGTCGGTCACCCGGCGGACCAGCTCGGACAGTTCGGGCAGCGCCAGCCGGTCGGCGTCCACCACCTTGAGCCGCTGCACCGCCGGGTTGGCGTACACCGCGTACTCATCGCGGTCCACCACCACCACGCCCAGGTCCAACACGCCGAGCACCCGCTGCGACAGCGCGGTCGCGGTCCTGGTCTCCGGCGCGCTGGCCGGGATGCCGGCTCCCTCGCCGCGCCGGACGTACCAGGCGGCGGCGAACGCCGAGACGGCGGCGCCGACCAGGAACGCCGCGACCGCGACGAGAAGGCTCACGAAGCGATGGTACGGCCGGCAGCGGCCCGGATCGGCACGTCGAGCCGCCCGGCGGCGGGTGTAAAACCGGCCGGCACCGGCTGTTCATCTCGCCGCCCCGCCGCGTTCATCGCAAGCCGGCCGGCTGTCGGCCGGCGCCCTCTACCCTGTCTTGCATGCGCGATCTGTATCACGACGAGCTCGACGACATCGGCAATTCGCTGGTGGCGATGACCCACCTGGCCGGCACCGCGATGGAGCGGGCCACCAACGCCCTGCTGGACGGCGACCTGAACGGCGCCGAGCGGGTGGTCAGCGACGACACCGCGATCGACGCGCTGCGGGCGGACCTGGAGAACCGGGCGTTCCTGTTGCTGTCGCTGCAGCAGCCGGTGGCCACCGACCTGCGGTTGCTGGTGACCACGCTGCACCTGGTCGCCGACCTGGAGCGGATGGGCGACCTGGCCCTGCACGTCGCCAAGGTGGCCCGGATGCGCTACCCGGACATCGCGGTGCCGCCGGAGCTGCGGGACGTGATCAGCCAGATGGGCAAGGTTGCGCTGTCCCTGGTGGACAAGGTCGCCGAGGTGATCAAGGGCCGGGACGTCGAGCTGGCGCAGGCGATCGAGGCCGAGGACGACTCGATGGACGCGCTGCACCGCAAGCTGTTCACCCAGTTGCTCGCCGACAACTGGACGCACGGCACCGAGGCGGCCATCGACATGACCCTGCTCGGCCGGTACTACGAGCGCTATGCCGATCACGCGGTCGGGGTGGCCCGGCGCGTCGTGTTCATCGCAACCGGTCAGATGCCGGCCGGTTCGGCGGCGCTCAAGCAGCCGCCGGCGAGCAGCTGACCCGGCCCGACCTGTCTCGCCGGCGGCCGGGTGCCGGCCCGGTCACCCTCGCCGATCTTCACAGGTATCGGTCGGCATGGCCACCGATCCTTATGAAGATCGACATGGCGGTCGGACGTCAGCCGGCGGTCAGGCAGCCGCGCGGGAAGAAGCCCCACTGGATGCCCCAGCCGAACTGCGGGCTGGCGTTGCTGGCCAGGTTGCCCATCACCCAGTCGTCCCGCTTGGAGACGTACCGGACGTAGACGGTGCCCGAGTTGACGTGGCCGATGGTGTTGCCCGGCGCGGCGGCGCCGCCGCTGTAGATCGCGGCGGAGCCGATGTTGCCGACCACGTCGCAGCCGCCGGGGTTGATCTCGGCCGGATGGCTGGTGATCGACTTCCAGACGCCGGCCTCGTCCTCACCGCTGACGCTGGTGCCGTCGTTGCACAGCGGGTCGGCGGCGTGGTCGTAGCAGAAGATCTTGGCGGTGTGGTTCGGCGGGCTGGTGCACGACACCGAGTGGTGGCCGCCCTCCGGGTAGAGCTCCTTGGCGTTCATATCGAGGTACGACCAGGCGCAGCCGTTGAAGTGTCCCCAGGCGTAGCCGCCGGCGAACGGGGTGTTCACGCTCGCCGCCCCGGCGGTGTAGTAGGAGTACACGTCGATGTGGTCGTTGCCGACCGCCTGGGCAACGCCGTCGTGGAACAGGTAGCCGATGATCGGGCCGTGCGGCTGGCCGTTGGTGTCGAAGGTCAGCGCCACCCAGCCGGGACCGTAACCGGTGTGACCGGCGGTGATCCCGGAGGCGCTGGAACTGGCGATGGCGAAATAGCCGGTCGAGAACGCGGACGCGGGGCCGGCCAGTCCGAGGACGGCCAGCAGGACGGCGAGCAGGATCAGTGGGCGACGAAGCACGGCGACACCTTTTTCGAGGATGATCGGGTCTCGCCGAATGTACTACTTGCCCTGGTTCGCCACCTGTTCGATCGCGATCCGGGCGGCCTCCGGATCGAGGTAGTCGGCCGGCTGGACCGGCAGCATGGTCTCCTCGTCCAGCTGATAGCGCAGCGGGATGCCGGTCGGCACGTTCAGCGCCACCACCTCCTCGTCGGACAACCCGTCCAGGTACTTGATCAGCGCCCGCAGCGAGTTGCCGTGCGCCACGATCAGCACCGTGCCGGTTCGCAGGTCCGGCACGATCGCGTCGTAGAAGTACGGCATCATCCGGGCCACCACATCGGCCAGGCACTCGGTGCGCGGCACGCTGTCCAGCAGGTCGGCATAGCGCGGGTCGCCGACCTGGCTGTACTGGTCGTGCGCGGTGAGCGGTGGCGGCGGCACGTCGTAGGACCGGCGCCACAGCATGAACTGCTCGTCGCCGAACTCCGCCCGGACGGCCGCCTTGTCCTTGCCCTGCAGCGCGCCGTAGTGCCGCTCGTTGAGCCGCCAGCTGCGCCGGACCGGGATCCAGTGCCGGTCGGCGGTGTGCAGCGTGATCTCCGCGGTCCGGATCGCCCGGCGCAGCAGCGAGGTGTGCACCACCCGAGGCAGCAATCCGTGCTCGACGAGCAGCTCACCGCCGCGGTGGGCCTGCTCCTCGCCGGCCGCGGTGAGGTCGACATCCACCCAGCCGGTGAACAGGTTCTTCAGGTTCCAGTCGCTCTCGCCGTGGCGGAGCAGCACGAGGGTCGCGGTCACGGACCAATCCTGCCACTGCGGGCGGTACGGCCGGAGGGTCGTCCGGCGGGGCTCGATCAGCTCCGGCCCGGCTCAGTACGCGCTTTCAGCGCAGCTCGATCCAGATCGCGCTGGTCACGCCGAGGATCCGGCCGTCCGCCCCGTACCCGGTGGACCGGCTGTACGCCTTGCGGCCGTCCCACCGGTCGCACCGGGCCACCACCACGCAGCGCTCACCGACCGCCGGCACCCCGTGGATCCGGGCGGTCATCCGGCCGAGCACCGCCCGCCGGCCGGCCAGCCCGATCGACCAGCCGCCGGCGCAGTCCAGCGCCGCCCAGGTCAGCGCCGGATCCCGCGGCAGATCCGGCCGGGGCACGAACGGGGTGGCCACGTAGCTCGGCTCGCCCGGCTGCACCGGCCCGGCGTAGCAGGCCAGCCCGTCCGTGCGCTCGGTGCCACAGCCGAAGCAGGTGGGGAACGGATGGTCGGTGAAACCGGCGAACCGGGTGGCAGCCTCGGCGGCGGTCTCGAAGTCGACCGGCGGCACCGGCTCCGGCGGCTCGGTGGCGGGCACCGCCTCCGCGATCAGCTGCTCAGCGTCGAGCAGCCGCACACCGGAGTCCGCCCGCTGCACGGTGAGATCGCGGTCCAGCGGCGGCGGCAGCCGCAAGGTCACCGTCACCGGTCCGTCGCCCGGCACCAAGGCGGCCAACCGGCCGGCCGCGATGCCGCCGTTGGCCGAGTCCGCCGGGCCGTTCAGCCGGGACGGTATTCGCAGGGTGGTCACCGCAGAAATCTAGCGCCGGGCCGCACCGGCCGCTCGCCGGCCGGGTCAGGACGACGAGCGCCGGACGAACCCCTCGAACGCGGCCAGGTTGGCCAGCGACTCGCCCCGGCTCTCCCGCCAGGCCCACTCCCGCCGGATGGACGAGCCGAAGCCGATCTCGAGCAGGGTGTTGAAGGCCGAGTCGGCGTAGTCCAGCACCGAACCGAGCAACCGGTCGATCACCTCGGCGGTCACCGCGGCCAGCGGCAGCCGGCCGGTCAGGTAGACGTCACCGGCGTCGTCGATGGCCCAGCTGACCGCGAACATCCTGGCGTTGTGCGCCAGCAGCCAGCGGTGCACCGCGCCGGCGTTCTCGTCCGGCCGGCGCATCACGAACGCCTCGACGGCCAGCCCCTGGCTGCCCACGATCAGCCAGCAGGACGTCTTCAGCCGCTTCTGCCCGGGCAGGTTGGCCACGAAGGTGCCGGGCGACGGCTCGTCGAACTGCAGCTCGGCCTCGGCGAGCGTCTGCCGGATCAGCTCGGCGGCCTGCTGCGGACTCGGCCCGGCTGCCGGCTCAGCGGTCTGCTCAGCGCTCGAGCCGGCCGACGGCTCAGCGCTCGGCGCGGCTGCCGGCTCGGCGTCGGGCGCATCGCTCATGCCCAGTCCCGCGCCGCCGGCTGCTGGTATTCGGCCAGCACGTCGCGGTAGGTCACCAGCAGCTGGTCGGCGGTGTGCCGCCAGGAGAAGCGCTCGGCGTGCGGCCGGGCGGCGCCGGCCAGCGCCGCCCGGCGCCGAGGTTCGGCCAGCAGGCCGGTCAGCGCGTCGGCCCAGTCGCGCGTCCGATGCCCGGTCACCAACCGGCCGGTCCGCCCGTCGGCCACCGCGGTCGGCAGCCCACCCACCGCGGCGGCCACCACCGGCGTGCCACAGGCCTGGGATTCCAGCGCCACCAACCCGAACGACTCGTTGTGGCTGGGCACCACGGTCAGGTCGGCGGCCCGGTAGTACTGCGCGAGCTTGCGCCGGCTGGCCGGCGGGCAGAACCGCACCCGGTCTGCGATGCCCAGTTCGCCGGCCAGCTTGCCCAGGGCGTCCGGATCGGCCATCCCGGAGCCGGACGGCGCCCCGACCACCACCACCTCGACCCGGTCGGCCAGGTCCGCGTCCAGTGCGGCCGCCGCGCGCAGCAGCACGTCCGGTGCCTTGAGCGGCTGTAGCCGGCCGACGAACAGCAGCACCAGCGCGTCCGGCCGGATCCCCAGCCGGCGCCGGGCGGCCTGCTGGTCGCCGGGCGCGAAGGTGTCCAGGTCCACGCCGGGCGGCACGGTCACCACCCGCTGCGGATCCGCGCCGTACCACTCGATCAGCTGACGGCCCTCGGTGTCGGTGTTCGCGATCAGCCGGTCGGCCTCGTCCACCACCTGCTGCTCGCCGATGATCCGGGCCTGCGGCTCCGGGGTGTCCCCGGCGGCCAGCGAGGCGTTCTTGGCCTTGGCCAGGGTGTGCGCGGTGTGCACCAGCGGCACCCCCCAGCGGTCCCGGGCCAGCCAGCCGACCTGGCCGGACAACCAGTAGTGCGAATGCACCAGGTCGTACCAGCCCTCTTCGTGCTGGGCCTCGGTGCGCAGCACCGCGGCGGTGAAGGCGCACAACTGGCCGGGCAGGTCCTGCTTGGACAGGCCCTCGTACGGCCCGGCGGTGACGTGCCGGACCAGCACGCCGGGCTCCACCTCGACGATCCGCGGCAGCTCGGAGGAGACCGCCCGGGTGAAGATCTCCACCTGCACGCCGCTGGCTGCCAGCCGGCGGGCGGTCTCGAAGACGTAGACGTTCATGCCACCGGCATCGCCGGCACCGGGCTGGTCCAGCGGCGAGGTGTGCACGCTGATGGTCGCGATTCGTCTGGGTAGTACGCCGTGCCGGGTGATCCGCCCCTGCCGCACGTTGCCTCCGCCTTATCGCTACTGGCCGGCACGCTGTCTGACCGGACGCTCCACTCTGCAACACCGATCCCCCCTCTACTATGCCGCATTTCCGGCGGTGGGCAGAATTGCCGGTATGGCCAGCTCACGTGGGACAGCGGTGGTGACCGGAGCCTCCAGCGGCATCGGCGCGGCGACCGCCCGGCGGCTGGCCGACGAGGGCTTCGAGGTGTGGGCGGCCGCCCGGCGGACCGACCGGCTGGCGGAACTGGCGGCCGGCCACCAGCGCATCGAACCGGTGCCGCTCGACGTCACCGACCAGGCTGAAGTCGACGCGCTGGCCGAACGGGCCGGCCGGCAGCCGGACGGCATCGCGCTGCTGGTGAACAACGCCGGCGGCGCCATCGGGCTGGAACCGGTGGCCGAGGCCGACCCGGAGGACTGGCTGCGGATGTACCAGACCAACGTGCTGGGCGCCATGCGGGTGACCCGGGCGCTGCTGCCCGCGTTGCGCGCCGGCGCCGGTGGGCACATCGTGCTGACCGGCTCGATCGCCGGCTACGGCGTCTATCCGGGCGGCGCCGGGTATTCGGCGGCCAAGTACGCCGCCCGCGCGATGATGGAGACGCTGCGGCTGGAACTGGTGCACGAACCGATCCGGATCTCCGAAGTCGCGCCGGGCCTGGTGGCGACCGAGGAGTTCTCGCTGGTCCGGTTCCGGGGCGACGCGGAGCGGGCCGCCAAGGTGTACCAGGGGGTGGCCGCGCCGCTCACCGCCGAGGACGTGGCCGACGTGATCGCCTTCGTGGCGACCCGGCCGGCGCACGTGAACATCGATCTGGCGGTGGTCAAGCCGCGGGCGCAGGCCGCCTCGTACCTGGTCGACCGGGAACCGCCGGCCTGACCGACCGGCCGTGCGCTTCCGGCCTGACCGACCGGCCGTACGCTTCCGACCGGGCCGCGCTTCCGGCCTGGTCTGGGGGACCGGCTCAGACGGTGAGCCGCGCCGAGGAGAGCTGCACCCGGTTGCGGCCGTTGCGCTTGGCCGCATACATCGCGGCGTCGGCGGCATGCAGCAACGTCTCGGCGTCGGTGCCGTGACTCGGGTAGCAGGCCAGGCCGATCGAGCAGGACAGGCCGGTGAGGATCGAGTCGTCCGCTCGGGACGGCACCTGCAGGCTGCCGATCCGTACCCGGAGCCGCTCGGAGATGGTCAACGCGCTGAACTCGTCCACCTCGGACAGCACCACCACGAACTCCTCGCCACCGAACCGGCCGACCGAGTCGTAGCCGCGCATCTCCTCGGCCAGGCAGTCGGCGACCGCCTTCAGCACGTCGTCGCCGGTGAGGTGGCCGTGCGCGTCGTTGATCAGCTTGAAGTTGTCCATGTCGATGATCAGCAGCGCCGCGCCGTACCGTTCCCGCTCGGCCCGCGCCAGTTCCACGCTGGCCACCTGATGCCAGGTGGCCGCGTTGAGCAGGCCGGTCTTGGCATCGGTGGTCGCCGCGATCTCCAGCTGCTTGGTCAGCACGCTGCGCTGCAGCACGTACATCGGCGGTATCACCAGCATCGCGAGCAGCGGTGACCGCAGCAGCGCCAGCGCGATCATGCCGCCCAGGCACAGGGTGGCGAGTTCCAGCGCGATGTCGTCCCAGCTGCCGAACAGCGAGCGCAGGTCGGCCGGTCGCACGGCCAGGTAGATGGCGGTGTGCAGCAGGCCGGCGTTGGCCACCATGTACCCGGCCAGCGCGGCGCACAGGCACAACACCGAGGCCGGGCGGGTGGTGATCGGCAACCGGCCGGGCTCGACGAGCAGTACCGCGTGCGCCAGGTAACAGGACGCCAGCGCCACCGTGCCGGCGAAGAACTGGCGGTAGATCCGGTAGCCGCCCGAGCGTCCGTGCCGTAGCCAGGTGTTGCCGATCACCACCACGCACAGCGGGGCGATCAGGGCGGCCGGCAGCACCACGGCCGCGCCGAACGTCCAGACCGAGTTCATGTCGACGTAGCTGTAGCTGGCCAGCCGGTTGCGCAACCGTGCGGTCCGGATGGACAGCTCCTCGAAACAGATCGCCAGCCCCGCGATCAGCCCGGCCCGCGCCAGGTCGGTCGTCCCGACCCCGCCGGCCAGCGGCAGCAGCAACGCCCACGGCAGCACGATCGCTTCGACGAGCAGGACGTATGCGCACATCGCCCGAGGTGTGGCCCAGATTTCCCAGGCGCGCAACCGGCGTCCGAGCGGCCACTGCCGATCGTGCGCTGATCCGGACACCTGCAGCTCCTCGGTACTTGCAAGCACGCTAATCCATGCCGAATCGGCTGTCAGCGGGTTGTGCAGATTCACCGGGTGGCCGCTCGCGTTTACCTCGAGCCCACGTGCCGAGCGGGATGATTCGGGGTATAGCGATCTTCCCCCGCTCATCCCCCAATCACGGCAAGATTCGAAAGGAATTCATCCCAGGCATTCGCCGCAGAACCCCGTAATTGCGCTGCCTGGCCGAACGCGCCGGCCTCGGCGCAGCCGGGCTGACCATCCCGCTGCGGCTCGAATGCCGGCTCATCCACCGACCCACACCGGCCGGGGCCATCGCTTCGTCCGCCGGTCGGCATCCAGTTCACCGCGATGGACGTCCACGCACTGAGGGAGGTGTCGGGCGTGCACAACTTCAACTGGCGATGAGAGCGTTCCCGTCCGGCACATCACCGGCGG
>DASUAC010000403.1:0-5409 GCA_035763985.1 Jatrophihabitans sp.
CGCCGGGTGGCCGGGTCCGGCGAGCGGTCGACGCATGCCGAATCGGCGCTACGGATCGAGTGCGGACCGGTTCGGCGCCACGGGTTTGAGCGCAATGGAATTGAGCCGGACGCCGGTACGTGCCAGGGTGGCAGCATGGCAAGCGAGGACAGTGAGCAGCAGCCCGACGAGCTGAAGTCCCGGTTCCGGGAGGCCCTGGAACGCAAGCGGGGCCAGCAGCAGGGCGGCAACGGGGCGACAGGCCGGGACAACAAGATCCACGAAGCGCACGGCAAGGCGGGCGCTAAGCGGCAATTCCGGCGCAAGAGTGGCTGATTTTCGAACTCGAGTGGATTTTCGGTAATCCCATGGTTCACAATAGCTACCGTTAGTAACGCGGGCACCACGGGTTTGCTCGGCGCGCTTGGGGAAGACGTTGCCGAGAAGCTGCGGAGGTGCGCGATGTCTGGTGCTCAAGTGGCCGCCGCCACTCGAGGTGTGCTCTTCATGCACTGCTGCCCGGCTGCTCTCGGGCCGCACGTGGAATGGGCGCTGGCCGGCGTGCTCGGGCGTGCCTGCAAACTCGAGTGGTCGGCGCAGCCCGCCGCACCCGGCAACCTGCGAGCCGAGGCCAGCTGGGTCGGTCCGATCGGCACCGCCGCGCGGCTGGCCGCCGCGCTGCGCGCCTGGCCGATGCTGGTCTTCGAGATCACCGAGGACGGCACCTCGACCACCGACGGCGAGCGGCTTGCCTACGTTCCCGGCCGGGGTTTCCACCGCAGCGCGATGACCGCGAACGGCGATCTGGCCATCGGCGAGGAGCGGATCCGCGGCCTGCTCAGCCGGGCCAAATCCGGCGAGGAACTCATCCACGGGTTGCACGAACTGCTCGGCTCGGCCTGGGACGCCGAGCTGGAACCGTACCGGGTGGCCAGCGACGGCTCACCGGTGGTGCTGCTGCACAAGGTGGTCTGACCCGGAGCTCAGCCGGCGCGGTGGTCTGACCCGCGGCCGTCCGACCGGTGGCCGTGCGCTACGGCTTGTGGAACAGCAGCGCCGCGTTGTGCCCGCCGAAGCCGAACGAGTCGTTCAGCGCCGCGGTCACCCGCATCTCCCTGGCCTTGGCCGGTACGTCGATCCGCAGCCCGTCCTCCGGGTCCTCCAGGTTGATGGTCGGCGGCACCACGTCGTTGACCACGGACAGCACGGTGGCCACCGCCTCGATCGCGCCGGCCGCGCCGAGCAGGTGCCCGGTCATCGACTTGGTCGCCGACACCACGGTCTGCTCGCCCAGCAGTTCGGCGATCCAGTTCGCCTCGGCCATGTCGCCCGCCGGGGTGGAGGTGGCGTGTGCGTTGACGTGCACGACGTCGGACAACGCCAGCCCGGACCGTTCGATCGCGGTACGGGCCGCCTTGGCCTGGCCGCCCCCGTCCGGATCCGGCTGGACGATGTCGTAGGAGTCGGCGGTCATGCCGGCGCCGCCCAGCACCGCGTACGGCGCCCGGCCGCGGGCCTGCGCCGAGGACAGCCGTTCCAGCACCAGCACGCCGGCGCCCTCACCCAGCACGAACCCGTCGCGGCCCTTGTCGTACGGCCGGGACGCCCGCTCCGGCTCGTCATTGCGGGACGACATCGCGCGCATCTGGGCGAAGCCGGAGATGGTCAGCGGATGCACGCACGCCTCGGTGCCGCCGACCACCACCACGTCGGCCCGGTCCAGCTGGATCAGGTCGAGTCCGTACGCGATCGCCTCCGCGCCGGACGCGCAGGCGCTCACCGTGGTGTGCACGCCGGCCCGGGCGCCGATCTTCAGGCCCACGTAGGCGGCCGGCCCGTTCGGCATGTTCATCGGGATCAACAGCGGGGAGACCTTGCCGGGGCCGCGCTCCAGCATGATGTCGTGCTGATGGATCAGGCTGGTCACGCCGCCCACGCCGGTGCCGATGACCACCGCCACCCGGTGCTCGTCCAGGCCGTGCTCGGCGGCCTTGCCGGTGAAGCCGGCGTCCGTCCAGGCCTCGCCGGCGGCCACCAGGGCGGCCTGCTCGGCCCGGTCCAGCCGCCGGGCCTGCACCCGGGGCAGCACACCGGCCGGATCGACCGCCATCTCGCCGGCGATCCGGACCGCGATGTCGGCGGCCCAGTCCTGCTGGAGCGCGTGGATGCCGGAGGTGCCGGCCAGCAGCTCGGACCAGAAGGTCGGTACGTCACCGCCGAGCGGGGTGGTGGCACCCAGACCGGTGACCACCACTGGGTCGGCGGAACGGGTTCGAGTCATCGTGACTTCCCTCGTGGGACGGCGCGCGGGCGAACCTGCCGCGCACTTGCCAAGGTTCTCGGGGTTCGGCCGGCTCGACCAGGGCGGTCGAGCCGGCCGGTCAACCTGCGGCCGAGCCGGTTCGGGCTCTGAGAGTCAGGCCGGGTTGGCGCTGATGTAGTTGACCGCGTCACCGACCGTCTTCAGCTTGGGCAGTTCCTCGTCCGGGATCTTCACCCCGAACTTCTCCTCGGCCGCCATCGCGACCTCGACCATGGACAGCGAGTCGACGTCCAGGTCGTCGGTGAAGGACTTGTCGACGGTCACATCCTCGGGAGCGACGTCGGCCACCTCGTTGAGGATGTCGGCCATGCCCGCCAGGATCTCGTCGTTGGATGCCACGTTTCGTTGCCTCTCTGCTCGGACGCCGGTTGAGCGTTTCGGGTGAGTGTGCGGCTCCGGTCTGAGCCGACGTCGTGGTACCCGGGCTGACCGCCGGGCTAGGGGGCCAGGATCACCTGGGCGGCGTAGGTCAGGCCGGCGCCGAAGCCGATGATCAGCACCGGGTCGCCGCTGGTCACCTCGCCGCGTTCGATCAGCTTCGACAGCGCGATCGGGATGGAGGCCGAGGAGGTGTTGCCGGAGGTGACGATGTCCCGGGCGATCACCACCGAATCCGGCAGCTCCAGCCGCTTGGCGATCGAGTCGATGATCCGCAGGTTGGCCTGGTGCGGCACGAACGCGGCCAGGTCGGTCGGCGCGATGCCGGCCAGCTCACAGGCCCGGGCGGCCACGTCGGCCATCTGCGAGGTGGCCCACCGGAACACCGACTGGCCTTCCTGGCGCAGCGTGATGCTCACCGGGTCGGTGGTGATGGTCTGCGAGCTGCTGCCGTCCGAACCCCAGGCGACCGGCCCGATGCCGACCCGGTCACTGGCGCTGACCACCGCCGCGCCGGCACCGTCACCGAAGATGATCCCGGTGCTGCGGTCGTACAGGTCGACGTAGTCGGTCAGCTTCTCCGAGCCGATCACCAGCACGTTGCGGGCCTGGCCGGTCATCACCGCGTTGGACGCCGAGGCCAGGCCGTAGACGAAGCCGGCGCAGGCCGCGTTCAGGTCGTACGCGCCGGGAGCCGAGATGCCCAGCCGGTCGGCGACGGTGGCCGCGCCACCGGGCACCTGGTAGGTGTTGGTGCAAGTGGCCAGCACCACCAGGTCGACCTGGTCCAGGTGCACCCCGGAATGCGCCAGCGCCTTGCTGGCGGCCCAGGTGGCCATGTCCAGCACGGACTCGTCGGTGGCGAACCGGCGCTCGACGATGCCGACCCGGCTACGGATCCACTCGTCGTTGGTGTCCACGCCGCGCGCCACCAGGTCCTCGTTGGTCACCACGGTCGGCGGCTGGTAGTGGCCCAGGCCGGTGATGCGAGTGCCGATGGTGCGTTCCGGCAAGGTCAGCCGAACACTCATGGTCGTCTGCTCCCCTCAGGCCATCCGGGCGACCGGTAACCCGGCGGCACCCAGCACGTCTCCGTCGTTGCGCAGCCACTGCTGCAGGACACCGGTCGCCGGCGCCACCACCGCCACCTCGTCGTGGTCGGTACGTACCGTGCCGAGCCGGCTGCCGACCCGGACGGTGCTGCCCTCGGCCACTCCCTGCGCCCGGGTGAAGATGCCCGGTGCCGGCGCGCTGACCTGCTCCGGCACCGGCCGGGGCTGGCCGGCCCCGGCCAGCATCTCCCGGGCCGCGGCCAGGTCGTCCGGGGTCTGGATCGGCACCCGAGGAACCTCGGGCATCTCCCGCTTGGCGATCCCGCTCAGCGTCTTGGCCGGGGTCAGTTCGATGAGTCCGGTCACGCCGACCGCTCGCATGGTCTGCTGGCAGAGATCCCAGCGGACCGGGCGGGTGACCTGGGCGACCAGCCGGGACAGCATGGTGCGGCCGCTGCTGATCCCGCCGCCGTCGGCGTTGGACAGCAGCACCTGGCGCGGATCGGCGACCGTCAGCTCGTCCGCCACCGCCCGCAAGTTGCGCTCGGCCGGCGCCATGTATTCAGTATGGAACGCCCCGGCCACCTTCAGCGCCCGGAACCGGACGCCCGCCGGCGGGTTTGCCACCAGTTGCCCGATCCGTTCGGTGCTGCCGGCGGCGACGATCTGGCCGGCGCCGTTCCGGTTGGCCGGGGTCAGGCCGGCCGCCACGATCGCGGCCAGCACCACCGACTCCTCGCCGCCCAGTGCGGCGGCCATCCCGGTCGGCTCCAGCTCGCAGGCGGCGGCCATCTCGCGGCCCCGCCGGGCGGCGAACTGCATCGCCTGCCGGCCGGTCAGCACGCCGGCCACCGCGGCCGCGGTCACCTCGCCGATGCTGTGCCCGGCGCTGAGCACCGAGTGTTCCGGCAGCGCGTCCAGATCCAGCTGGCCTGCCGCGATCAGGCCGGTGGCGACGATCAACGGCTGGGTGACGGCGGTGTCGACGATCTCCTCGGCCGAGGCGGTGGTGCCCAACCGGAGCAGATCCAGCTCCGCCAGCTCGGAGAACTCGGCCAGTTGCTCGGTCACGCCGTCCAACTCCAGCCAGGGGCTGAGCATGCCTGGCGTCTGAGCGCCTTGGCCGGGGGACAGGATGGCGATCACCCTTATGACGGTGCCTTGTCCGAACCCTTCAAAGCGATCACGCCACGCACAGCGTTCACGATGGAAAGTTGTAGGACTGCTACAACCGTCGAAGCAAGTTGTCGCTATGTAAGCGATTCCGATGCAATGTTTCCGCCAATGAGCTGGCTCGGCTGGTGGCCGGTACGGCTCAGCCGGCCGAACGCCAGGGCCAGTTGGATGGTGAACGCGCCGCGGGCCTCGGTCGGCGCCTGTCCGCAGAGTTCGGCCGCCCGGCGCAGCCGGTAGCGCACCGTGTTGGTGTGTACGAACAGCGCCCGGGCGGTGGTCTCCAGCGCCCGGCCACCGTCCAGGTAGGCGGCCACCGTGTCCAGGATGGCGTCGCTGGCCTCGGTCAGCGGCAGGTACACCGACTCGATGAGCTGTTCCCGGGCGGCCGGATCGCCGATCAGGGCGCGTTCCGGGAGCAGGTCGTCGGCGGCCACCGGGCGGGGCGCGCCCGGCCACCCGGACGCGGCCCGCAAGCCGCTCAGCGCGGCCGCGGTCACCGCG
>DASUAC010000404.1:0-9129 GCA_035763985.1 Jatrophihabitans sp.
CCGCCGCCATCCCGGCCGCTTCGGTGCCGCCGGACCCGAGCTACCAGCCGGGCTCGATCCGGCAGTCGGTGCTGCCGGACGCGCATCCGGTGAGCATCACCTGCCCGGAGTGCGGCGCGACCGACGTGGTGGACCCGACCCGCCGGGATGCCACGGACTTCTGCGCGCACTGCGACTTCCCGCTGTTCTGGGCCAAGGACCGGATCCCGATCGGGGAACCGAACGATGCCGGGGACGACGCGCTGCGCCGGTTGCCCGGCGCGCTCGGCCGGGCGGTGATCGCCTCGGTGCCCTGCCCGCACTGCAACGAGCTGAACCTGCCCACCGCCACCACCTGCATCCGGTGCGGGCTGTCCATGCAGCTCATGCCACCGCCGCCTCCGCCACCACCGGCGCCCGCTCCGCGGCCGGCACCCGCCCCACCGCCCGCGCCGGAGCAGGAACCGGAACGGCTCTGGATCTGGTGGGTCGTGCTGATCACCGTGTTCGTACTCGCCGCCGCCGGCCTGGTGCTCGCCCAGCACTGGTACTGAGCCGCGAGCAACACCGAACCGCGAGCAACACCGAGGCCGCGAGCGACACCGAACCGCAGCGTCATGCCCGGCCCGTCGTAGCAGCGACGCCGGAGCATGACGCGCTGAACCCAAGATTGCTCGGTATAGTCCGAAATACGAGCTGAATGAGCAGCTAAGCGCGTCACTGCGGTGATTGTGTCGGTCTGCCGCGGTGGCATGGGCGTGTTGTGGGAGTTCGCCGATGCGGTGCTGGGCGGTCGTCACCTGCCGCGTGATCGTCATTGCGCTGCTCAGCGTGCTGACCTCGTGCGTGTCGCCGGCGATCGATTCCGCCGGTTACCGCGACAAGGTGGGCCACGCGGCCGAGAAGATGACCGGGATCATCGGCTCGGCACAGCTGGCGGCCGAGCAGGACCTGGCCGGCAAGGCGTTCGGCACGTACGCCGATCAGGTGATCAGCGATGCCGAGCAGGACGCGCAGTCGGTCGTCGGCCAGCTGGACAGCGTGCAGCCACCGGACGAAGCGTCGATCACCTTACGGAACCAGGCCGATGACGTCCTGCAGAACGCAGCCGGACAGCTGTCGGACCTGCGGATCGCGCAGCGCCGCGGCGACAAAGCCGGAATGCGGCAGTCGCTGAAGGATTTGTCGGACAGCTTGGCCAAGGTCCAGCAGCTGCAGGACAGCGCATGAAGAAGTTCCTGCAACTCGGCCTCGGCGTGGTGACCGCCGTCGGCGGCTTCGTCGACATCGGCAACCTGGTCACCAGCGGCATCACCGGCGCCCGGTTCGGCGCGTCGCTGACCTGGGCGATCATCATCGGCACCATCGGCATGACGGTGTACGCCGAGATGGCCGGCCGGGTCAGCGCGGTGGGCGGCCGGACGGTGTTCCACGCGGTACGCGAGCGGCTGGGCGTACGCACCGCGCTGGTGAACATGATCGCCTCGGGCCTGCTGAACCTGCTGACGCTGGCCGCCGAACTCGGCGGGGTCGCCCTCGTCCTGCAGCTCGTGACCGGGGTGAACTACCTCATCTGGGTTCCGATCGTGGCAGCCGTGATGTGGCTGGCGATCTGGCGATTGCCGTTCACCTGGCTGGAGAACCTGTTCGGCGTGCTGGGCCTGGCGCTCATCGTGTTCGTGGTCGCGCTGTTCAAGCTGCCCACAGACTGGCACGGGCTGTGGCAGCAGACCTGGCATCCGCGCGTGCCGAACGGCGAGGGGCATCCGACGTACTTCTTCTATGCGGTGTCGCTGTTCGGCGCCTGCCTGGTGCCGTACCAGGTGGTGTTCTTCTCCTCCGGCGGACGGGAGGAGAAGTGGAGCCCGGGCAGCGTCACCGAGATGCGGATGAACTCGCTCATCGGGTTCCCGCTGGGCGGCCTGCTCAGCATCGCCATCATGTTCGCGGCGGTGCCGGTGCTGCAGCCACGCGGCGTCGACGTGGCGCACCTCGGCCAGGTGGCGCTGCCGGTCACGCAGGCCCTCGGCGTCACCGGCCTGGCGATCGCGCTGCTCGGCTTCTTCGCCGCCACCTTCGCGGCCGGCGCCGAATGCGCGCTGTCGACCGGTTACCTGATCAGCCAATACTTCGGCTGGCCCTGGGGAAAGATGCACCGGCCGGCGGCCGCGCCGCAGTTCCACCTGGTCTGCCTGGCCGCGGTGATCGCGGCGACCGGATTCATCCTCACCACCATCGATCCGGTGACGGTGACCCTGGTGTCCGTGGTGCTCGGCGCGGCGGCGGTGCCGCTGACCTACTTCCCGGTGCTCATCGTCGCCAACGACCGGGACTACATGGGCGATCGGGTCAACCGGCGGCTGTCCAACACCCTGGGCACGCTGTTCCTGGTCGTCATGCTGGTGACGTCGCTGGCGACGCTGCCGCTGCTCTTCATCACCAAGGCGGGGCTATGACTCGAAAGGCTGCAACCCGAAAGGCGACGAGCCTGATGTGGGCGAACGAGGGACTGCTGGATCGGTTGCTGATCGGCATCGACGGCGAGGACGTCGGGATGGTCGACAATCTCGAATTCTCCGATGCCACCCCGGCGTCAGGCGCGGCCTCAGGTGCGGCCGAGCCGGAACTCACCGCGCTGCTGTGCGGGCCGCTCGCGTTCGGCCCGCGGCTGGGCGGCCGGATCGGCACCTGGTGGACCGCGATCGGGCGGCGACTGCGACCGGACGGCGACCCGGCGCCGAACCGGATCCCGATCCAGCTGGTCAGGCGGATCAGCCACCGCGGTGTCGAACTGGCCGTACCGGCCACCGAACTGCCCAACCGCAGGGTGTTCGACTGGGCGCGCAGCAGGGTGGTCGACAAGATCCCGGGCAGTGGAGCATGAAGGCCACCGACCTGATCGGCTGCGCGGTCTACGCCGCCGACGGCGAGGAACTCGGCCACGTGCACGACCTGCGGCTCGAATCGGACGGCAAGCCGGAGGACGGCGACTGGCGGTGCCGGCTGACCGGCCTGGTCTGCGGCAGCAGCGCGATCGGGCACCGGCTGGGGTACGGCACCGGGGACATGGCCGGGCCCTGGCCGCTCACCTCGCTGCTGGCCCGGTGGCGCCGGCGCAGCCTGACCGTGCCGTGGCGGGACGTCGATGAGCTGCAACCGGGCCGGATCACCCTGCGCACCAGCCGCCGCCAGCTCGAGCAGATGCAGCGATGATCCAGACCGGTGGCCTGGCCATCCTGCTCGGCTGGTTGCTGTTCGCCGCCCTGCTCTGCGTACTGGCGTTCTTCGTCCTGCGCCGGCCCGCCGACCCGGTCAGGAAGCCGGGCCGCCGCGATCAAGCCTGACCGTGCTCGCGCCAGCCGGCGACGACCAGGTACCCGCCGACGCCGGCGAAGACGAACTCCAGCGGTTGCGGTCCGATCCAGGCCAGTTCGGCGGCCTCGAAGGCCACCAACCCGGCTCCGGCGAGCATGGTCAGCTCGCGGGCGTACCGCCAGCGCCGTGCGGTGAGCAGCGCGGTCAGCAGGTAGCCACCACCGACCAGGGTCGCCAGCAGTAACCCGGGCCAGCGCCAGTCCTCGAACGGGCTGCCGGCCAGGGCCTGCGGATCCGCCCGCAGCAACGATCCGTCCGGCGCCGCCATCAGCGCGACGCCACCGGCCAGCGCCGCAGCTCCGGTCACCACCTCGACGGCCACGACGGCCGGCCACCGACGCCGGCCATGCCGGACGACACGTTGCTGGACCATCCCGCCGCGCTGGACCATCCCGCCTCCCTGACGGCCAAGCCAACATCGGCGGGCCGCGGCGCACCAGGGTCCGCAGGCCCGGATCGGCCGCCGATCGGCCCAGCTCCGGAAGAAGGCCACACGCACGAAGCGATGCCGAGAAGCCCGATGACGGCAGCTGAACAGAGCGCTACGTTCTATATGGCGTGAAGCCTGCGCTCGGTTGGCCGAAACAGCGTGTTGTCCTCCGGGGCGGCAAACCCGGCCATTGTGGCGATTTCTGATCTCGTCAGCCCTCGCGCCAAAAGCGCGTCTGCAATCTGGAAGGTCATTTCGGGGCGCTCGGGGGGCAGGCGATCGCTACCTGGTTCGCGGGTCCGCCAATCCCGGGCGCTCATCATCTTGTAAAACTGAGTACGTCCTGTCGCCGTCGTGAGCCCAAGCGTGTAGGCCCGCTCCACCAAAGCGGCCATCGACACCCCCCATTCTTGCTTGAGGTCGAGCAACTGATTGGCGCGGACTCCACGGAGCTGCGGTCGGATAGTCTCCGCCGGCATCAGAAACTCGGCGGCGAACGCGTTCGCTTCGTCTTCAATCGAGTCGGTAACTTCGGCCGAATGCAAGACAAGATGACCGAGTTCATGGGCAATGGTGAGCCGGAGCCGGTCGGTTGGCGCTTTCTCGTTTATCAGCATGATGGGTAGGTCATCGACCCATTGCGACATCCCGTCTACCCGGTCGGTTCCGAAATCCTCTGCGATCACAAGGCATCCCGCCGATTCCAGCCATCGGACGAGACGCCGGACCGGGCCTATGGGCATTCTCCACTGCATGCGTACCAGCCGCGCCGCAGTGGCAGGGTCCGACTCGTACGGATCGAATCTCGGAATGTGCTGATCCGCCCGTAGAAGTACCTGTTCCATCAGAACGCGAGAGTGAATTCGGTACATGTTCAGCCGAGCCTCAAGCTGTCGCCAGAGGGTGGGCTTTGCCGTGGCGCGGCGACGCATGTGAGCGTCTACAGCCATCGCGCCCTTCGCTCGGCTCGCCGTGCGCAGAAACTTGACGGTCACTCCCAGCGCATTTGCGATGCGCTCAAGCGTGTCCTCGTCGGGTTCGCGAAGATCATTCTCGTAACGCGATAGCGGCCCCTGCACGACGTCGGCTCGGGCGGCAAGTTCTTCTTGAGTCCAACCCCGGGCCTTACGTGCAGTGGTGATCGCTTCGCCGAATCCGGCGGTCACTCCGAGCCCATCTCATCGCCGAAGTCTTCCTCGTCCTCATCAGAAATGAGTTCGATGATCGGAAGCTCAGGCGCATCCTCCGTTACCGGACGCAATTCGACCGCCCCGGTGACAGGGGCAACCCGGACGGTCACCACCCACACCGGTAGATCCATCGCATCGCGCAGGGAGATGACGGCGTCCTCCATTTCGCGGATCTCGGGATCCCAGCGGTAACCGACCGACAGCCGCACCTCATCCATGTCAGGGAAGAGCGATCCCACATGCTGCGACCAGAAGGACGTGGCGGTCAAAGTCGGGTAGCTGCTGATTTTGTCTGTCATCGAATGACGCTTCGCCCGGAAGAGATACCGGGTGCCGACACGGAACTGCCGCATCGGCCCCTCGTCGCTGAAGTTCACGTCGTCGTTGCCGTCAAGCTGCTTGACGAGATGAGCCCACAGGCGATCATGAATCCAGTTCGCAAGCCCCCGTTCGGAGGCTTCGGCGACCCAGGCAGGGAAGGCCGCTCGGTACTCCGAGAAGTCGGCCTTGGTGGCCGTAACGGCCTGGGCTATGCCGTAGGGCACCTTCTCGCCGAGTTCAGTCATGACCTCATCGGCGTAGCGTCCGGATTTCATACCGGATTTTATACCAGGTGCGTCTGGCGACAGGTAGACAGACACGCTGTAGCGGTATCGCGTCGGGCGAGCGGCGCCAAGCCTCAGGAGATCGTGACGGTCACCGAGGTGTTGCCGCCGACGGTCACGCTGGCGACCTTGGTGCCGGTCTGGCTGGTGCTGGTCTTGGACGCGGTGATCGTGTACGACCCGGCCGGCAGGTCGGTGAAGCTGGCCGCGCCGTTGGTGCTGTCCACCGGGGTGGGCAGCTTCACCGCCGGGTCGGCCGGGGTCAGGCTGACCGTGGCGCCGTCCACCAGGGCGTTGCCGGGCGACGAGCGCACCGTGATGGACAGCGTGCCGCCCTTCTCGTTCAGCGGCACCTGCGCGGCGACCGGCGTGCTCGACGACGACGGCGTCACCGACAGCGTGGCGACCGTCCAGCCGGGACCCGCCCCGGCACCGGACGGATCCGCGGTCAGCGAGTACGAAACCCCGGGCGTCACCCAGATCGGCACCGTGCTGGGCGTGCTGGACGAGGTCGAGGTGTCGAACGAGGCCGCGCTGTAGAGGACGGTCGCGCCCTGTTTGACCGTCAAAGACACGGTGTCCGGCACCGGGTTGTTGACGTCCAGCGACAGCGGGGTGGCCAGCACGCTCAGGTCCAGCTCGCTCTCGGTGAGGGACAGCCCAACCGTGCTGTCCTGCCCGGCGGTGGCCGAGACCGTCACCGCCCGCGGCGAGCTCGAACTCACCTGCACCGGCGAGCCACCGGTGGTCATCACCTTGCCGTTGTGGTTGGCCGGCAGCTCCACCCATACCGTCCAGTTGCCGGACGGCACCGCGCTGAACGTGGCGGTGTAGGAACTGCCGCTGCCGGTCAGCGGCTGCGCCGACTGCGCCGGGTTGCTGGTGGCCGGGCTGGCGGTCAGGTGCGCCTGCGCCCCGGTCAGCGGGAAGCCGTTCGGGTCGGCCAGGCTGACCACCAGGTTGTTGGTCACCCGGCCCAGGGTCGGGCTGAGCGTCACGTTCTGGCCGGCGCTCACCGTGCTCGGGATGTCAGTTTCCACATATCCGGTAAGGACGAACTTCACCAGGTAGCTGCCGTCCGGCACCGAGGAGAAGCCGTAGTAGCCGGTGCCGGCCGAACCGCCGCTGGTCGCGGTGCCCACCGTGCTGCCGTCGGAGGCCTTGACCAGGGTGACGATCACCCCGTCCAGCGGATTGGCGCCCGGGTCGGTGCCCTGCTGGCCGGAGACGATGCCGGCGATGCTGTTGGTACGCACGTCGATCCGGACGTACACGGTCTGGCTGGGCACGCCCACCAGCGCGGTCAGCTGCACGGTCAGCGGCGCGATGCCGGGTCCGCTGATCTCCAGCGAGTACGTGGTCGGCACGACGCTGGGAAAGGCGTACAGGTTGCCGGTGCCGGGCGCGGTCTTGGTCACCGCGGCCTGGCTGCCGTCGATCGCGGTCAGGATCAGCGTGGCGTTGGTGACCAGGTCGGCCGCGGCGTGGGAGTCCGAGTTGGCCACGCCCACGTTGAGGTTCACCTTGTTCGCGTCCAGCTTGAGCACCCGGCTGACGTCGGCACCGGCCACCTGGAAGTACTCCCGCTGCTCGGCGGTGTAACCGGCGGCGGTCATGTCCACCACCCAGCCGCCGTCCTTCAGGCCGTCCCGGGAGTTGGTGCCGGTGATCCGGAAGCTGCCGTCGGTGCCGCTCACCGTGCCGAACGCCGAGCCGTCGGTGGCGGCGGTGGACGGGCAGTCGGCGATGGTGGTGGCCGTCGCGCCGCAGTAGCTGGCGGTCAGCACCACGTTGCCCAGCGCCTGGCTGATGCCGTTGCCGAACACCGCCTGGGTGGTGCCGGTGATCGCGCCGCGGGCGGTGAGCGTGGCCACGCAGTCGTCCTGCTGGCCGGCGCTGATCGCGATGCTGGTGGCGGTACCGCACTGCACGCCGATGCCGGAGTCGGTGCTGGCGAAGGCGTAGCCGGCCGCCTGGATCCGTACCGAGTACGCGGTGCCGGGCACCAGGTTGGTGAACGTGACGTCGTCGGAACCGGGCGGGGCGGTCTGGGTGACCGGCGGCGCGCTGCCGCCGGACAGCACGAAGATCGCGTTGGTCACCGGCGAGCTGGCCGCGTTCACCGCGGCGATGTGCAGGCTGCCCAGCCGCTGCAGCTGGATCTGGGGGATGACGCAGCCGGCGCCCACCGCGCAGCTGAAGCTGACCGTGGCCGGGGCGTAGCCGGGCAGGCTCGCGGTGAGCTGGTAGCTGCCCGGCCGGACCAGTCCGGGTTGCGGGTACTCCGAGTCCTGCCAGCTCAGCACGCCGCTGCTGTCCGACGACACGTCGATCTGGCCGCTGCCCGCCGCCTTCTTGCTCACCGTGATGATCACGTCCGCGGTGTTCACCGTCGAATCGGCCGGGTTCAGCGCGAGGTTGCCGGAGATCGGCTGCGGCGACGGCGTCAGGTTGGCGACCAGCAGCGAGTTCGCCGACACCGCCAGCCCGGTCGCGCTGTACGGCAGGTAGTCGCCGGCGGAGATGCTCAGGTCGGCCTGCCCGATCACCAGCGCCAGCCGGGCGCGCGGGATGGTGGCCACGTCCGAGCAGGCCCGCGGCGGCGCGTTCGGGTCCGCCACCGGCGGCGGGGTGGGCGCGTTGCCGTCCGCGGTCACCGCGAAGCAGCCGTCGGTGTCGGTGGCCACGCTGACCTGCGCCCGGATCGGGGTGCTGCCCGAGTACGCCACCACACCGCTGACCACCACCGTCGCGCCGGCCAGGCCCTGCCCGTTGTACGAGCTGAGCACCTGGCCGATCACCTGGCTGACCGACTGGGTCAGCGCGAGCTGGGCGTCGACCTGCTGGTCCTCGCCCACCGACACGGTGACCGATCCGCTGTTCACGCTCTGGCTGGCCGAGAACACGTGCGACCCGGAGGCCAGCCCGACGATCCGGACCCGGCCGTCCAGCCCGGACTGGATGGTGGACTGCGCCGCGGCCGGGGCCGGGCTGACCGTCACCGGCACGTTCGTGGTGTTGACCAGGCCGCCGGCGGAGTTGGGCGCCATCACCGACAGCTCCACCCGGCCCAGCCGGTGCAGGTTCGCGTCGTACCGGGCGGTGGCGCCCCGGTCCAGGATCAGCTGCACCCCGGCCAGCGGGTGGTACTCCGGGTTCTGCGGGTCGACGAAGATCTCGTACGTCCCGTGCGCCAGTCCGCGGATGCTGTACGAGCCGTCGGACACCGAGGTCAGCGAGCACTTGGCGCCGGCCACCGTGGTGGTGCAGCTGGCCTGGCCACCCGGGGCGGCCGGCGGTACGACGGTGCAGGACGGTTGCGAGCCGGGCGCCGGGTTGGCCGGCGTGACGATCACGCAGGTGCGGTAGTCGACCTGGTGCGGGTAGTCCTGACCGGCCGGCACCGGCTCGTCCGGGTCGTCCAGCACGGTCAGGTCCGGCCCGGTGCTGAGGTTGCCGACGGCGGCGTTGATGGTGCCGACCACGGTGGCGCCGGGGAACAGCGCCACCGGCGAGGCCTCGGCGGTGGCGTCCAGCGGCACCTGCACGT
>DASUAC010000405.1:0-3017 GCA_035763985.1 Jatrophihabitans sp.
GTCGGCGGTGCAGTGAGCGATCGGCCTACAGTGGATCGGTGCCGCCGACCGATCATCAGCTGAGCCAGCTTGCCGAGCTGGTTGCCGACGGAGACGTGCTGGTGTTGTCCGGTGCCGGGCTGTCCACCGAGTCCGGAATCCCGGACTACCGCGGCCCGACCGGACGGGCCCGGCCGGCCACTCCGATGACCTTCGGTGAGTTCACCGGTCACCCGGCCGGCCGGCAGCGGTACTGGGCGCGCAGCCATCGCGGCTGGCAGGGCATCGTCCGGGCCGCGCCGAACGACGGGCACCGCGCGGTGGCCTGGCTGCAGCAGCGCGGCCTGCTGTCCGGCATCATCACGCAGAACGTGGACGGGCTGCACCAGGCCGCCGGCGCGCATCCGGTGATCGAGCTGCACGGCGGCCTGGACCGGGTGATCTGCCTGGAATGCAAGGCGATCAGCGAACGGGACGAGCTGCACGTACGGCTGGTCGAGGTCAACCCCGCGGCCGTCGAGCCGATCGGGATCGCGGTCAAGCCGGACGGCGACGTCGAGCTGGACGCGGCGTCCGTGGCCGGGTTCCGGCTGGTCGACTGCCTGGACTGCGGCGGCGGCCCGCTCAAGCCGGACGTGGTGTTCTTCGGCGAGAACGTGCCGGCCGATCGGGTGGCGGCCTGCTATGACCTGCTGGAACGCAGCAGGCTGCTGCTCGTGCTCGGCTCCTCGCTGACCGTCGCATCGGGTTACCGGTTCGTCCGGCGGGCGGATCGGCTGGGCATCGGCGTGGCCATCGTGAACCAGGGCGGGACCCGGGGCGACCCGCACGCGCGGCTCAAGATCGACGCGCCGCTCGGCCAGACGCTCACCGCACTGCGCCGGGAGCTGGCCGGCCGGCCCGGGCAGCCATCCGCCCGCACGCGCACGGGACAAGGATCGCTGCTGACCCGGCCGGCCTAGGCGAACAGCCGTAGCCGGAAGGAGATCAGGAGTCGCCGGCGGCCGAGCCGGCATCGGCGGCGGCCACGTTGAGCACCTCGTACTGCTCCAGCGCCTGCCGGGCCGCGTCCGGCTTGACCTCGCCCCGCTTGGCCAGCTGGGCCAGCACGCCCACCACGATCGACTCGGCGTCGATATGGAAGAACCGCCGGGCGGCGCCCCGGGTGTCGGCGAAGCCGAAGCCGTCGGCACCCAGCGAACTCCACTCCCGCTGCGGGTTGGCCACCCATTGCGAGATCTGGTCGGGCACCTGGCGCATGTAGTCCGACACCGCGAGCACCGGACCGGCGGCATCGGCCAGCTTGTTGACCACGTACGGGGTGCGCGGCTCGGAATCCGGGTTGAGCAGGTTGTGCTCGTCGGCGCGCAGCGCGTCCCGGCGTAGTTCGTTCCAGGAGGTCACCGACCACACGTCGGCGTCCACCGCCCAGTCCTGGCCGAGCAGTCGCTGGGCGCGCAGCGCCCACGGCACCGCCACCCCGGAGGCCAGGATCTGCGCCCGCGGCCGGCCGGGCTCACCGAGCGCCGGCGAGATCAGGTGCATGCCGCGCAGGATGCCCTCGACGTCCACGCCGGCCGGCTCGGCCGGCTGCTGGATCGGCTCGTTGTAGATGGTGAGGTAGAAGAACACGTCCTCGCCGTGCGGGTGCAGCGCGCTGCTGCCGTACATCCGGTGCAGGCCGGACTCGACGATGTGCGCGATCTCGTAGGCGTACGCGGGGTCGTAGGCGACCGCGGCCGGGTTGGTGGCGGCCAGCAGCTGGGAGTGGCCGTCGGCGTGCTGCAGGCCCTCGCCGGTCAGCGTCGTGCGCCCGGCGGTGGCGCCGAGCACGAAGCCGCGGCCGAGCTGGTCGCCGAACGCCCAGAACTGGTCGCCGGTGCGCTGGAAGCCGAACATCGAGTAGAAGATGTAGAACGGGATCATCGGCTCGGCGTGGGTGGCGTAGCTGGTGCCGGCCGCGATCAGCGAGGCGGTGGAGCCGGCCTCGCTGATCCCCTCGTGCAGGATCTGGCCGGTCGTGGACTCCTTGTAGGACAGCAGCAGCTCCCGGTCCACCGCGTCGTACTCCTGGCCGTGCGGCGAATAGATCTTCGCGGTCGGGAAGATCGCGTCCAGGCCGAAGGTACGGGCCTCGTCCGGGATGATCGGCACGAACCGGTTGCCGATCTCCTTGTCCCGCATCAGGTCCTTGAACAGCCGGACGATCGCCATGGTGGTGGCGACCTGCTGCTTGCCGGAACCCTTCTTCAGCTCGGCGAACGCGTCGCTGCCGGGGATGGTGAGCGGCTTGGACCGGTTCACCCGCTTGGGCAGCGCACCGCCGAGGGCGGCCCGGCGCTCCTTCATGTACTGGATCTCGTCGGACTTCTCGCCCGGGTGGTAGTACGGCGGCAGGTCGGCGTCCAGCGCCTCGTCGCTGATCGGCAGGTACAGCCGGTCCCGGAAGGCCTTCAGGTCGGCCTTGGTGAGCTTCTTCATCTGGTGGGTCGCGTTGCGGCCCTCGAAGCTCTCCAGGGTCCAGCCCTTGATGGTGTGCGCCAGGATCACCGTCGGCTGGCCGACGTGCGCCCGGGCGGCCTCGAACGCGGCGTACACCTTGCGGTAGTCGTGGCCGCCGCGGGACAGCCGGCGCAGGTCGTCATCGGTCAGCTCCTCGACCATCTTGCGCAGCCGCGGGTCGTCGCCGAAGAAGTTCTCCCGGATGTAGGCGCCGGTCTCCACGGTGTAGGTCTGGAACTGGCCGTCCGGCGTGGTGTTCATCTTGTTCACCAGCACGCCGTCCCGGTCCTGGGCCAGCAGCGGATCCCAGTCCCGGCCCCAGATCACCTTGATCACGTTCCAGCCGGCACCCCGGAAGTAGGACTCCAGCTCCTGGATGATCTTGCCGTTGCCGCGGACCGGGCCGTCCAGCCGCTGCAGGTTGCAGTTGATCACGAAGGTGAGGTTGTCCAGTTCCTCACGGGCGGCCACGCCGATGGCACCGAGCGCCTCCGGCTCGTCCATCTCGCCGTCGCCGAGGAACGCCCACACGTGCG
>DASUAC010000406.1:0-2759 GCA_035763985.1 Jatrophihabitans sp.
GGGGCCACCGGCTCCGTTCCCTCACCCTGGTTCCCCATGCGGCCGGCCTGGGAGCGAAGGACTTCAAGTCCGACCAGGAGGTCCGCTGGTGCCCCGGTTGCGGTGACTACGCGATCCTGGCGGCGTTCCAGGGCTTCCTGCCAGAGCTGCACATCGCCCGCGCGAACATCGTGATGATCTCCGGCATCGGCTGCGCCGCCCGGTTCCCGTACTACATGAACACCTACGGCGTGCACTCGATCCACGGCCGGGCGCCGGCGATCGCCACCGGCCTGGCCGCCACCCGGCCGGACCTGTCGGTGTGGGTCGTGACCGGTGACGGCGACGCGCTGTCCATCGGCGGCAACCATCTGATCCATGCGCTGCGCCGGAACGTCAACCTGACTATCCTGCTGTTCAACAACCGGATCTACGGGCTGACCAAGGGGCAGTACTCCCCCACCAGCGAGACCGGCAAGATCACCAAGTCGACGCCGTTCGGGTCGGTGGACAACCCGTTCAACCCGATCTCGCTGGCGCTCGGTGCGGAGGCGACGTTCGTCGCCCGGACGCTCGACTCCGACCGCAAGCACCTGACCGAGGTGCTCCGGCAAGCCGCCGCCCACCAGGGCGCGTCGCTGGTCGAGATCTACCAGAACTGCAACATCTTCAACGACGGCGCGTTCGACCTGCTGAAGGACCCGGAGACCCGGGGCGAGTGGATCGTCCCGCTGACGCACGGTGAGCCGATCCGGTTCGGTGACGGCCGGGCGGTGATCCGCGACCCGGCCACCGGCAGCCTGCAGGTGGCGAGCCAGGTGGCCGAGGACGATCCGCGGGTGGTGGTGCACGACACGCACGCCGTCGACCCGTCCTACGCCTTCGCGCTGTCCCGGCTGTCCCAGGCAGACAGCCGGTTGTCCCCGATGGGGGTCTTCCGGGACGTCGAGCGGCCCAGCTACGACCGGTTGGTGAACGAGCAGCTCGACCTGGCCAAGCTCTCCGGCTCCGGCGACGCGGTCGCGCTGGCCGAGCTGATCCGGGGCAGCGATCCGTGGACGATCAACTGACCGGAGCCGCCCGGCGGCCGAGCCGCCCGTCCGGACCGGAACGGCCGGTGAGTTCGTTGCCGCGGCCGGCCGGGTGAGGCCGCCCGGCGACACCAGGCGCGGCCTGGCGTACGGCGTCTCGGCCTACCTGCTGTGGGGACTGTTCCCGCTCTACTGGCCACTGCTGGAGCCGGCCGGAGCGGTGGAGATCCTCGCCCACCGGATGCTCTGGTCGCTGGTCTTCGTTGCCCTGTTGCTGACCGTACGGCACGGCTGGCGGGACGTCCGGCTGGTCGCCGCCGACCGCCGCAGGTTGCTGCGGCTGGCGGTGGCAGCGGTGCTGGTCACCGTGAACTGGGGCGTCTACATCTGGGGCGTCAACACCGGCCATGTCATCGAGACCAGCCTCGGCTACTTCATCAACCCGCTGCTGACCATCCTGCTCGGGGTGCTGGTGCTCGGCGAGCGGCTGTCCCGGACCCAGTGGATCGCGGTGTCCATCGCCACCCTGGCCATCGTGGTGCTCACGATCGACTACGGCCGGCTGCCGTGGATCGCGCTCACCCTGGCCGCCTCGTTCGCCGGCTACGGGTTCATGAAGAAGCGGGTCAGTGCCGGGGCGATGCCGACGCTGGCCATCGAGACGGCGGTACTGGCCGGACCGGCGTTGGTCACCCTGGTGGTGCTGGCCGAGCTGTCCCGGCTGAGCTTCGGGCACCACGGGCCGGGCCATGCGGCGCTGCTGGCGGGGACCGGGGTGGTGACCGCGATCCCGCTGCTGCTGTTCGGCGCCGGCACCCGCCGGCTGCCCCTGAGCACCATCGGGTTGCTGCAGTACCTGGCGCCGGTGCTGCAGTTCGCGGTCGGGGTGGGCATTCGGCACGAGCCGCTGCCGCCGGCCCGGCTGGCCGGCTTCGGAATGGTCTGGCTGGCGTTGCTGGTGCTCACCGCGGACGCGCTGCGTCGCCGGCAGCCGGACCGGCTGCCGGCCGAGGAAAGCCTGGTCGGCTGAGCCGCATCGAAGGATCTCGGTTCCGGCTGGCCTGGCGCGGGACGAGTCGCGGCTAGCTGTACTCGGCCAGGACGAGCCGGGGCTGGCTAGCGTAGCCGGAACGAGCGGCGGGTGCCCGCGGCGACCAGCAGCAATCCGGCGGCCGCGATCACGATCAGCAGCAACAATGCCGGACCACTGCCGACCGACAGACCCACCGAAGCGAGGGCCAGGACCGGCACCACCGGAGCGCTGATGATCTGGTGGGGCAGCGACTCGGGGACGGACTTGGCCGCCGGGCGCCGGCTGGCTTGCCGCTGGGTCGCCCGGGTGCTGCCCGACGGCGACCCGGCGTGCTGCCCGGACGACCGGGCGGTCACCGGCTGGTCGCCGGATGCCTGGGCGGCCGACGGCGGCTGTGAACCCGCCTGACCCACGGCGGCCTGACCACCGATCGAATGACCACCAACTGCCGGCTGACCCGCCGACTGGCGAGCAGCCTGCTGAGCTGCCTGCTGGGCGGCTTGGGTGGCTGCCTGCTGGGCGGCCTGGGCGGCTGCTTGCTGGGCGGCTTGGGCGGCGGCGCCGAGGGCGGCCTGGACGGCGGCCAACCGGGCCGCGACAAGCTGCCGGACTGCCACCTCGGCGGCCTGTTGCGCGGCGAGTTCAGCCGGGGCCGGCGCTACTACCGGCTTGCCCTGGCTGCCGGCGGAGTCACCGGTCGCGGTCCGGCCGGCCGG
>DASUAC010000407.1:0-2556 GCA_035763985.1 Jatrophihabitans sp.
GCCGGAACTGCAGCAGCGCGGTGCCGCCGACGTCCTTGATGTCGTTCGCGCTGGCGCCCGGCACCGAGACCACGATCCGGTCGTTACCCTGAGTGACAACCTCGGCCGAGGAGACGCCGAGGCCGTTCACCCGGTTGGTGATGATCTGGCGCGCCTGGTCCAGGGACGCCTTCGACGGCGCCTTGCCGTTGATCGTCTGCGCCTTCAGGATCACCTGGGCGCCGCCCTGCAGATCCAGGCCGAGCTTGGGCGTACGAGGCTGATGAGGCCAGAACACGATGCCGTACAGCACGGCGAACAGGCCAATGAGCACGGCGAAGTAACGCCCGACGCGCAGCGCTCCGGCAGAGGGTGCCACGAGAGTTTGTCTCCTCTATATCTTCTGTATCGCCTACCCCGCGGTCAGCGCACGGCAGGCCACGCAGCCCGGCGGCCGGGTCGCGACTCGGCGCACAGTATGACCGATCACACCGGGCATTGCCGCATCGGCTGCCGGATCGTGCCCGATATGCACTCCGCCGGCCCGGTCAGGGCTGGGCCTCGTCCCCGCCATGGACGGCGTTGCCCTCGCCGGGGATGGCGTTGCGGTAGCGCGGTGGCAGCTCGCCCACGATGCGCAGGGCGGCGATCGTCCACTTCACCTCGACGCCGGGCGCGATGGACAGCAGCACGCTGTCGTCCTCGGAGTCGATCGAGACGACCGTGCCGTACAGCCCGGAAGTGGTCATCACCTCCGAGCCAGGCAGCAGGCTCTGCCGGCGCTGCTGGTCGGCCATCGCGCTGCGGGCGCGATTACGCCGGGTGAAGTACATCATGCCCACCAGGAGCAGGGCCAGGATCAGGATCGGCAGCAGGTTCACGATTGGTTTCACGACTGGACGACGGGTTTGGTTCCAGTCTAAGCCGGATCGGACGGCTGGCCGGACCCGGCTGCCGGCCGGGCCGGGCGGGTCACCGGCGAACGCGGGTCACAGGTCGAACAGGGCGGGCGGCACCGTACCGGCCTGCGGGGTGAGCCCGAGGTGCTGCCAGGCGGCCGGGGTGGCCACCCGGCCGCGGGGGGTCCGGGCCAGCAGGCCGGCCCGGACCAGGAACGGCTCGGCCACCTCCTGCACCGTCTCGACCTCCTCGCCGACCGCCACCGCCAGCGTGCCGACCCCCACCGGCCCGCCGCCGAACCGGCGGACCAGCGCATCCAGCACCGCCCGGTCCAGCCGGTCCAGGCCCAGGGCATCGACGTCGTAGATGCCGAGCGCGTCGTGGGCCACCGCGACGGTGACCACCCCGTCCGCCCGCACCTCGGCGTAGTCCCGGACCCGGCGGAGCAGCCGGTTGGCGATCCGCGGCGTGCCCCGGGAGCGCCCGGCGATCTCGGCCGCGCCGTCCGGGGTCAGCCGGACGCCGAGCAGCTTGGCCGACCGGACCAGCAGTTCCTCCAGCTCCGCCGGGGTGTAGAAGTCCATGTGCGCGGTGAAGCCGAACCGGTCGCGCAGCGGGCCGGTGAGCAGGCCGGCCCGGGTGGTCGCGCCGACCAGGGTGAACGGGGCCAGCTCCAGCGGGATGGCGGTGGCGCCCGGCCCCTTGCCCACCATCACGTCGACCCGGAAGTCCTCCATCGCCAGGTACAGCAGTTCCTCGGCGGGACGGGCGATCCGGTGGATCTCGTCGATGAACAGCACCTCGCCCTCGGTCAGGCTGGTGAGCAGCGCGGCAAGGTCGCCGGCGCGCTCGATCGCCGGGCCGGAGGTGAGCCGGAACGGCGCCGCCAACTCGGCGGCGATGATCATGGCCAGGCTGGTCTTGCCCAGGCCGGGTGGGCCGGACAGCAGCATGTGGTCGGGCGTCCGCTGCCGGCGCAGCGCGCTCTGCAGCACCACCTGCAGCTGCTCGCGTACCTTCTGCTGCCCGACGAACTCGGCCAGCACCTTGGGCCGGAGGCTGGCCTCCAGCTCGCTCTCGTCCAGCTCCGGCAGCGGCGAGACGACATCCCGGAGCGCGGCGTCCCGGACGGCGGCATCCCGAAGCGCGGCGTCCCGAAATGTGGGCTCTGCCGCGGTGCCGTCCGCCGGATGCATCGGGTCGCCCCCGCCGCTCATCGGGTGCGGCCCAGCCGCTGGATGGCCCGGCGCAGGATCACCGCCACCTCCGGGTTGTCGGTGGACTCCTCGGCGACCGCATCGATCGCCTCGGCGGCCTCCTTGCCGGTGAAGCCCAGCCCGGCCAGCGCGTGCAGCACCTGGTCCTTCCACGGCGCGATCGCGGTCACCCCGGCCAGCCCGGCGGTGCCGTCGGCACCGTCGATCGCGCCGACCCGGTCCCGCAGCTCGACCACGATCTTCTCCGCGCCCTTGCGGCCGATGCCGGGCACCTTGGTCAGCGCCGGGTAGTCACCGCTGGCGATCGCCCGGCGCACCTCGCGCGGCGGGTAGACGCCGAGGATGGTCTGGGCCAGCTTGGGACCGACCCCGTTGGCGGTCTGCAGCAGCTCGAACAAGCCCCGCTCGTCGTCGTCGGCGAAGCCGTACAGGGTCAGCGAGTCCTCCCGTACGACCAGGC
>DASUAC010000408.1:0-2206 GCA_035763985.1 Jatrophihabitans sp.
CTGGAAGGACCTCTGCCGCGGTCCGCACCTGCCCACCACCAAGCGCATCCCGGCGTTCAAGCTCATGCGCTCGGCGGCGGCGTACTGGCGCGGCGACGAGAAGAACAAGCAGCTGCAGCGCATCTACGGCACCGCGTGGGAGTCCAAGGAGGCGCTCGCCGAGCACCTGCACCGCATCGAGGAGGCCGAGCGGCGCGACCACCGCAAGCTCGGCCGCGAGCTGGACCTCTACTCCTTCCCCGACGAGATCGGCTCGGGCTTGGTCGTCTTCCACCCCAGGGGCGGCGTGATCAAGCGGGAGATGGAGGACTACGTCCGGCAGCGGCACGCCGAGGAGGGCTTCGAGTTCGTCTTCACCCCGAACATCAGCAAGGAAGGCCTGTTCCACACCTCGGGCCACCTGCCGTACTTCGCCGACGGCATGTTCCCGCCGATGGAGCTGGAGAACGCCGGCTACCGGCTCAAGGCGATGAACTGCCCGATGCACAACCTGATCTACCGCTCCCGCGGCCGGTCGTACCGCGAGCTGCCACTGCGGTTGTTCGAGCTGGGCGGGGTGTACCGCTACGAGAAGTCCGGCGTGGTGCACGGCTTGACCCGGGTGCGCGGGATGACCCAGGACGACTCGCACAGCTACTGCACCCCGGAGCAGGCGCCGGCCGAGATCAAGCACCTGCTCGACTTCTGCCTGGGCCTGTTCCGCGACTTCGGGCTGGACGACTTCTACCTGGAGCTGTCCACCCGGGACGACTCCAAGCCGGACAAGTTCATCGGCACCGACGAGCAGTGGGACGCGGCGACCGCCGTCCTGCACGCGGTGGCGACCGAGTCCGGCCTGGAGCTGGTACCGGATCCGGGCGGGGCCGCCTACTACGGGCCCAAGATCTCGGTGCAGGCCCGGGATGCGATCGGCCGTACCTGGCAGATGTCGACCATCCAGTACGACTTCAACCAGCCGGCCCGGTTCGGGCTGGAGTACGCCGGCCCGGACGGCGAGCGGCACCAGCCGGTGATGATCCACTCGGCGAAGTTCGGTTCGATCGAGCGATTCATCGGCGTGCTGGTCGAGCACTATGCCGGTGCCTTCCCGGCCTGGCTGGCGCCGGTGCAGGTGGTCGGCATCCCGGTCACCGAGGAGCAGGTCTCCTATCTGGCCGACGTCGCCCGGCAGCTGCGGGCACGCGGGATCCGGGTCGAGGTGGACGCCAGCGCCGACCGGATGCAACGCAAGATCCGGACCGCCCAGCAGGCCAAGGTGCCGTTCATGCTGATCGCCGGCAGCACCGACGCCGAACAGGGTGCGGTCAGCTTCCGGCTGCGCAACGGCGATCAGCTCAACGGCGTGCCGGTGGCGCAGGCGGTGGACGCGATCGTCGCCTTCGTGGCCAGCCGCAACAACTCTTCGCCGGTGGGCCGTGATTTGGTCGACATAGGTTCGGTGACCTCGTCCGTCACGTCCGAGCCGCTGTGACATCGCAGACCGTGGGCGAGGTGCAGGAGCCGGCGAGCTACGAGTTCGCCGGCACCCCCGATGCCTTTCAGCGGTTGTGGACGCCGCACCGGATGGTCTACATCGGCGGTGAGGGGAAGCCGGCCTCCGCTGAGGAGCAGCACTGCCCGTTCTGCGAGGTGCCCAAGCGCTCGGACGCCGACGGGCTGATCGTCGGCCGCGGCGACTACGTCTACGCGGTGCTCAACCTGTATCCGTACAACCCCGGCCACCTGATGGTGGTGCCGTACCGGCACTTCGCCGACTACACCGAGCTCACCGAGTCCGAGTCGGCGGAGCTGGTGCGCTTCGTCCAGCGGGCGATGGCGGTGCTCCGGGCAGTCGCCAACCCGCAGGGTTTCAACATCGGGGTGAACCAGGGCGTGGTGGGCGGCGCCGGGATCGCCGCCCACCTGCACCAGCACGTCGTGCCCCGCTGGGGCGGCGACATGAACTTCATGCCGGTGGTCGGCAACACCCGGGTGCTGCCGCAGCTGCTCTCCGAGACCCAGGCGATGCTGGCCGCCGCCTGGACGCAGCACGGCTGACCGGTCGGCGTCGCCGTAGCCGGCCGGAGGATCCGGCCGCCGGCCGGGCGGATCCGAGCTACCGGCCGGGTTGCAGCCTGCCGGCCGGGTTGCAGCTGCGGCCGGGTGCAGCCTGCCGGCCGGGTTGCAGCTAGCTGCCGGCCGGTGGCCGGCTGGCCGGCTGGACGGC
>DASUAC010000409.1:0-8361 GCA_035763985.1 Jatrophihabitans sp.
CCACCAGCAGCACGGTGAGCACCGCTGCTCCGGGCAGATCCACCCGTCCACCCGGCCGGCCGGGCGCCTCCGGCACGACCAGCGCGGTGGCCAGCAGGCAGAGCCCACCGGCGGTCGCGGTGATCCAGAACAGCACGTGGAAGTCGGCATGTTCGCCGATCAGGCCGCCCAGCGGCAGGCCGAGCGCGCCGCCCACGCCGAGCATCGAGCTGACCAGCGCGATGGCGGCCGGCACCCGCTGGCGGGGCAGCAGCGAGCTGAGCAGGCTGATGCCGAGCGGGACGGCCGCCAGCGATATGCCCTGGATGGCCCGTCCGGCGATCAGCAGGCCGAGGTTGTCGGTGACCGCGTCCAGCAGCGAACCGGCGGTGAGTGCGGTGAGGACGATCAGCAGCATGGCTCGCTTGCCGAACATGTCGCCCAGCCGGCCGAAGAGCGGGATCGCCACCGCGCCCACCAGCAGCGTCGCGGTGAGCAGCCACTCGACGTTCGCCGGGGAGGTGTGCAGTTCGGCCGGCACGATCGACAGCACCGGTACCAGCAGGGACTGGGTGAGCGACACGACCAGCGCGCCGGTGCCGACGATGAGCAGTTCCAGCCGGACCCGGGCCGCCGACGGGCGCGCCGGTGCGATGTCCGGAACGGCCGCGGTCAGCGGCTCATCGGTCAGCGGCTCATCGGTCAGCGGCTCATCGGTCATGGCGCCCTCTTTCGGCCGTACTGCCGCACTTCATGCTAAGTGCCGACAGGCGGCACTCGGCGAGTTCACCATGCTTTCACGGCCGAGGACCGGCCGGCCGAGCCTTCCACCGGCAGGCTCGGCATGGTCGGCGGATCTGTGCCGCGGGCGTCTTGGTCGCGGACATTTCTCCCCGTATGGTGCAGGACAGTGCCGACGTTGCGAACAGCGAACGAAAGAGTCTGACATGTGGGACAGCGTGATTCGACCCCCCGCCGACTTGGCCGCACGTTACCGTGAGCTCGGCCGATGGCGCAGCGAAACGATCCTGGACGACCTGGCGCGGGCGGTGCGGACCACCCCCGACAAGCCGGCCATCGTCAGCTACCTCAACGGCAAGCTGGGGCGCACCGTCAGCTACGCCGAACTCGACGCGCTGGTGGACCGGTTCGCCGCGGGGTTGCTGGAGCTCGGCGTGCAACGCCGGGACGTGGTGGCGATCCACCTGCCCAACTCCTGGATGCTCAGCCCGCTGTACCTGGCGTGTGCCCGGATCGGTGCGGTAGCGGCGCCGGTGCCGGTGGTGTTCGGCTTCCGGGAACTCGGCATCGTGCTCCGCAACACCGCCGCCAAGGTGTGCATCGTCGCCGACAGCTACAACGACATCGACTACCTGCAGCGGCTCGCCGACGCCGCACCCGAGGGGCTGCGGCATCGGGTGGTGGTGCGCAGGACGACGCCGGCGGCGCCCGAGGGTTATCTCGACTTCGAGGAGTTCTTCGTCAACACCCCGTGGGAGCAGACCCATTCGCTGGCCGGCCTGCCCGTCCCGGACGCCGACGACATCTCGTTCGTGTTGTTCACCTCCGGCACGTCCGGCACCTCGAAGGGGGTGATCCACAGCCACAACACGCTGTACGCGGGCGCCTCCGCGCTGCCCCGGATCTGGGGCTGGGACGCCGGCACGGTGGTCTCGGTGCCGTCCCAGCTGACCCACCTGGCCGGGCTGATCTTCAGCGCCTACATGTCGGTGGTGCTCGGCGGCACCAGCGTGGTGCAGGACGATGCGGACATGGGCCTGCTGCTCGACATGATCGCCAAGCACGGCGTGACCTACGTCTATGCCGCACCGGTGTTCTACCTGGGGCTGATCGCCGAACAGCGTAAGAACCCCCGGGATCTGTCCAGCCTGCGCAAGGGGGTCTCCGGCTCGGCGCCGATCCCGCCGCAGCTGATCGCCGAGGTCCGCGAGGTGCTCGGCATCGAGCTGGGCACGCTGTGGGGGATGACCGAGAACGGTCCGGTCACCGTCACCAAGCCGGACGACCCGGAGGGCTGGGGCGCGCACAGCGACGGTTCGCTGGTGACCGGTTCGGAGCTGCGGATCGACGCCGAGCCGGACGAGCAGATCGGCCGGCTGCTGGTGCGCGGGCCGAGCCAGTGCCTCGGTTACCTCAACCAGAAGGAGGTCTACCAGGGCTGCCTGGACGCCGACGGCTTCTTCGACACCGGCGACATGGCCCGGCCGGACGGCCGGGGCGGCATCCGGATCACCGGGCGGCGCGACGACCTCATCATCCGGCAGCGCGGCGGCAAGATCCCGACCCTCGAGGTCGAGGCGGTGCTGCTGCGGCATCCGCAGATCCGGGAGGTTGCGCTGATCGGCTACCCGGACCCGGAGGCACCCGGGGCCGAGCTGCCGTGCGCGGTGATCGTCCCGGAGGGTGAGCCGCCGACGGTGGCCCAGCTCAACGAATACCTGGACGGCCTGGGCATGACCTGGTGGAACTGGGTCGATCGGATACAGGTGCGCGACTCGCTGCCGCGCAACTCGCTGGGCAAGGTTCAGCGGCCCATTCTCCGGCAGGAACTCGAGCAGCCGACCTCCAGCCACGCCTGAGGAACACCTCGGCCCACCTGCCGATGCCGATGCCGTGGACTGGCCCAGCTACCGTCCCGGTCGGCATAATAAGGATGCTCTGAAAACGAAGACCGAGGTAGTTGGAGAGCGAATCAGGCATGGCCGAGACGTCCTTCGACGGCTCCGAACTGTTCGCGCGGATCGCGCGGGACCTCGCCGAGCAGGCCGACCTGCGGCACACCAACCAGCGGATCGTGGAGCTCGCGGCGGAGCTGACCGGCTGCACCGTGGCGGCGCTCTGGGCGCTCGGCTCCGGTGAGCATCCGAGCCTGCGGGCCTGCTCCGACCCGCAGGCCGGCCAGGAACTGAGCCGGATCCTGCACGACATCGACGAGGGACCGGCGCACACCGCGCTGCTCAGCCGCCACGTGGCGCTGATCGCGGACACCGAGCAGGAGACCAGGTTCCCCCGGTACCTGGCCGCGCTCGCCGAGGCCGGGCTGCCGATCAGGTCGGCGCTGGGCTACTCACTGCTGATCGCGGATCGCCAACTCGGGGCGATGCTGCTGTATTCGGCGAAACCCGGTTACTTCACCGACGAGATCATCGGAATAAGCAGCGTGCTGGCCGACCACGCCGCCATCGCGCTGGACGCCGCCACGTCGGTGGAGAAGGCCGCGCACATGAAGCAGGCGTTGCAGTCCAATCGCCGGATCGGCATGGCCATCGGCATCCTGATGGCACTGCACCGGCTGGACGAGCAACGAGCCTTCGACCTGCTGCGGGTGGCTTCGCAGCACACCCACGTCAAACTCCGGGATGTCGCCGAGGAGGTCATCCTGACCGGCGCGATCCCCACCTGGCCGGTGCGGCGGCCGGACTGACGACAGCGGCGGTCAGGTCAGGCCAGGTCAGGTCAGGTCAGCGGACGGTAGAGCCGAGCGAACCGGACGCATTCCGGCCAGGTCAGCAGCCGGGTCTGCGAAACCGTTTCGGTGGCCAACCGCAATTCGTCCGCGGTCAGCGTCTCCTGGGCTTGCTCGAGCAGTTCGGTGGCCTGCTCACGGCTGATGCCACGAGCTGCGAAACCGGCCAGCACGGCAGTATCGAGGGTGGGCCTGAGGTCTGCCGTTGTCATCGCCTCTCCTTCGTGGCTGGGCCCGGCGGATGGCTCGTGGGGTGCCGGACAGCCGAACGACGGCGGATCCCCCGAGCCGACGGGCAATGGCCGCCGGATGCGCGTCTGAAGTGTGGCGGTGGATGCTCACTCGCCAGTGCTCGCTACAGCATTGCCTACCAAAACGGAAAGCGCCAGCACCGGCCCGGGTAGCCGAGGTCACTCGGCGGCTGGGTCGGCCGGGGCGCGGCGGCGATGGCCGCGGCCCGGCCGTACGGCTCAGCCGACCAACCGTGCCACCCGGCGCAGCATGGCCGGGCTGGGGTACCGGTGCGCCGCCAGATTTTCCAGCAGCACATTGGCTATTCGCACTCGGTCGCGCAGGGTCATGTGGCTTTCCAGCAGATCGAGCATCCCGCTGCTCGGGTAACGCTCGCGCTCCAGTTCGGTCAGCAGGATCTCCACGAACCGTTCGTGCAGCTCACCGCCGATCTGCTGGACCTCGGCATCCGATCCGTTTTCGTAGTCCTCGTCAGCCATCCGCACCGCTCCTTTCCGACTGCCCGATCATCAACTGGGTTCACCGGCGGCTCATGGCCGCTCAACTGGCCCGGCGCCGACGCGCGGGTGGCTCCTCCTCGTCGTAGTCCTCGTCCTCGTCGTAGTCCTCGTCGGCTTCGTCGTACTCCTCGTCGCCGTAGCCCTCGTCCTCGTCGTAGTCCTCGTCGGAGCCTTCGTCTTCCTCGTCGTAGTCCTCGTCGGCCTCGGCCGCCTCACCCTCGTCCTCGTCGGCCTCTTCGCCTTCGTCCTCGTCGGCCTCGGCCTCCTCGCCCTCGGGCTCCTCGTCCTCGTCGTAGCCGCGTTCGTCCGCCCGGCCGCGCCGGGACCGGCCCTGGTCCGCGCCGGATTGCTGGGAGCTCTCCTGCTCCTGCTCCTCGGCCACCACCTCGTCGTGGTCGCGGACCACCTCACCGTCCTGGATCTCGCCGCGCCAGCCCTCGAACTCCTCCTTGGCCATCATCACGTAGCGGCGGTAGAGCTTGAGGTCCAGCCGAACCCGGCGGCCCTGCGCCCGCCACAGGTTGCCGGTCTTCTCGAACAGGCCGGCCGGGTGGTACTCCAGCGCGACCAGGATCCGGGTCAGGTTCGGTGCCAGTTCGTGGAAGGTCACCACGCCGTCGACCGTGCCCTTGGGGCCGTCCGAGGTCCACTGGATCCGCTGGTCCGGGATTTGCTCGGTGATCTTGGACGTCCAGTTGCGCTTGGACAGGAAGATCTTGGCGTTCCAGCCGGCCTTGGCCTCGTCGTCCTGGCTGACGCTCTGCACGCCCTTGGACCACTTCGGGACGTCCTTGTATTGGGTCCAGGCGTTGTAGGCCTCCCGGACCGGCACCCCGACGTCGACGGTCTCCTCGATGTTCATGGTCTTGCGCCGACCGCTGGATCCGCCTTTGCCGAACAGGGACTTGACCTTGTCCTTCAGACCGCCCGCCGCGCCCTTCAGCACCGCCTTGCCGGGCGACTCGCCCTCGGCGATGTTCTTCGCCGTGCGGCCGAGCAGGCTGCCAGGCTGGGCATCCCCGCTGGCCACGTCGGTCAGCCGGCGGGTAGCGCCGTTGACCTTGTCACCGATTGAGCCGACCAGCTTCTCCGACCGTGCACCGAGGTAGTTCTCCGCGCTGTGCAGCAGCCGCTCGGTCACCGGATTGCCGGAAGCCGCCGACCGCAACGTGCCGGTGAGGCCGCCGGATTCGCTGTCGCGTCCTTCGTTATCGCTCTGACCCATGGTCATCGACCGTCCTTCGTGTTGACCGGTTCTCAGCTACGGCTGCTGGTTCGCTTGGCCGCCCGAGCCGATGCCTTGCGCGGTGCTGCTTTGCGCGGTGCTGCTTTGCGCGGTGCTGCTGCCTTGCGTGCCGTCTTGCGCGGCGTTGCCTTCTCCGGAGTGGCCTTGCGCGGTGCTGCCTTGCGTGCGGTCTTGCGCGGCGGCGCCTTCTGCGCGCCCGAGTCGTCCTGGGACGTCCGGCGCGAGGCCGAGGATGCCGCGGTTGACTTGCGCGCCGGCCGGCGGGAGCCGGTGCCGGACGACCGCCGGGACGAGCGGCCGGATTCGGAGTCGTCACCGGAATCGTCGGAACGGCGGCGCCGGCGTCCGCCGGTGTCCTCGGCTACGCCGCGCCGCGTCGCGCCGCGCCGGCCGCGCTCGGCCGGTTGCTCCTGGCTGGAGCGGCGGCGACGCTGCGGCCGGCGGGCCTCCTCGGCCTGCTCGCCCTGGTCCTCGGCACCTTCGTCTTCGGCGCCTTCGTCTTCGGCGCCTTCGTCTTCGGCACCTTCGTCTTCGGCACCTTCGTCCTCGGCGCTTTCGTCCTCGGCGCTTTCGTCCTCGGCACCTTCGTCTTCGGCTTCCAGGTCTTCCTCGCCGCCCTCGGAGTCGTCGTAGTCGGACTCGTCGTAGTCCTCCTCGCCCTCCTCCTCGTCGTAGCCCTCCTCCTCGCCGCGGTCCTGCTCGCCCTCGGACTCGTCGTCGTAGTCGTCGTACTCCTCGTCCTCGTCCTCGTAGGAGTCGTAGTCCTCCTCGTCGGCGTAACCTTCCTCGCCCTCCTCGTCACGGGAGCGCTGCGGGTGGCGCAGCCGTTCGGTACGGGCCTCCAGCCCCTCGGCCAGCCGCTCCAGCCGGCCGGTCATCGCGGTCTTTGCCGCGGCCTTGCCGGCCTGGAACAGCTCGCCGCGGACGTCCCCGGCGAGCTTGGCCACCTCCGGACGGCTGGCGAGCTGGGTCAGCGCCTGCTTGCTCAGCTCCTTCGGGTCGACGTTCAGCCGCTTGCCGATCAGCCAGGTGCCCAGCGAGATCGCGAGCTTCGCCTTCTTCGTCCTGCCCAACAGGTAACCGCCGGCGACGGCAAGGCCAACCTTTGCAGACTCGTTCATTGCCTCTTCTCCTTCGGCGGGCTGAGGCCCGCTCTAGTACGGATGGCTTCGGTTGGTGGCGTCCTGCAGCCGCTGCAGCAGCACGTCCTCGGCTCGGTCGAACTCGTCCTCGGTGATCCGGCCTGCTTCCAGATCCGCTGAGAGCTCCCGTAACTCGGCATAGATCGCATCGGGGTCGTAGAACTGGCGTTCGGCGACCCCGACAAGTTGGTCGGCGACCCATGCCACCCCGCGCACCGGGGCGAGGGGCAGTGTCAGCAGGCCGGTGATCAGTCCCATGGCTACCTTTGCTTCCTGACCTTCAGTTCCCGACGAAGCTGTACGGCGGCAGCGGGCCGGTGAGCGTCAGGTCGACCGCGGGCGAGAGCTGCCCGCGCAGCCGGTCCACCGCCTCGGTGAACTCGGCCAGCGCCGAGCGGGGCAGCAGGAAGGCGGCGTTCAGCGCGTACTGCTCACCCGAACCGAGGGTGGTGGTGCGCGAGGCCAGCGGACGCAGTTCGTTCAGCAACTGGGTGCCGCACAGCTGGCGGCGGCGCGCGACGGCTTCGGCGACCGCCTGCCCGAGCTGCACCTGGCGTTCCCGGGAACCGTCCCGGCGGGCCGCCGCCAGCGCGCTGCGTACCGCCGGCTCGTTCGCCGCCGAGGCGACGAACTGCTGCTCGTCCGGCACCGCCTTCAGGTTGAGCTCGACCTGGCCGGCCAGTTCGTGCAGCAGCGCCCGGTAACGCTCGGTCTCGCTGCGCAGGCCGGCCAGCAGGGTGGGCTCGTCCGGAGCGACGACGCCGAACCGCATCGGCAGCACCGTGCCCTGTTCGACCAGCGTTTCCAGCACTCGCTGGTGCGCCAGCAGATCCCGCCGCTTGCCGCGCAGCTCGGCCGGCGCCGGGCTGACCACGGCGGTCATCGGCAGACCCGGCTCGGTGACCGTCCGGATGTCGCCGGCCGGCGCACCGCCCACCGCCGGCAGCTCGGCCAACCCGGCCGGTTCGGCTGCGTCGACGATCCCGTAGACGTAGAGCGCGGGCATTGCTCAGCCCTCGTCGTCCCCGGCCGGACGGCGACGGCGCGGCCGATCCGCCGGTGGCCGCCGGCGCGCCGGCTGCCGGCCGTTGTCCTCGTCGTCGTCATTGTGGCCGCGCAGCCGCTGGACACCATCGGAGATCGCGCCGGTGACGCCGCCGACCGCGCCTCGGGTCTTGCCCCGCGCGCCCTGTTCGGACAGGCCGCCGATGAACTCGTCCAGCGTCTTGCTGTCCTTGTTCTGGGTCAGGTCGAGCCGGTTCACCGCCTCGGCGAAGTGCAGGTAGGTGTCGACGCTGGCCACCACGATCCGCGCGTCGATGGTGAGCAGCTCGATGCCGACGAGCGAAACCCGCACGTAGACGTCGATGACCAGGCCCTTGTCCAGGATCAGTTCGAGGACGTCGTAGAGGGAGCCTGAGCGCGGTGTCCGGCTCATGCCCGGTTGATGCGTCATGGTCATTGCGGTCATCAATTCCTCCTAATGGGCGGCACCGGCAACGGTTACCGGCGACGCGGGGGCGGAATGCGGGTTGAAGATCTCGATGAGCTGGTTGACCCGCTGGTCCAGCGCCATCAGCGCCTGGCCCAGCCGTTCGATCTGCTCGCTGGTCAGCGAGCCACGTTCCATCCGGTGGATGGCCTGGCGTTCCAGCAGCCGGTGCACGATCTCGATCACCGCGACCAGCAGGCCGCCGACGCCGAGGTCGGAACGGTCCGAGGAGTCCAGGCTGAGCGCGCGGCCGGCCGGTGCCA
>DASUAC010000410.1:0-9666 GCA_035763985.1 Jatrophihabitans sp.
ATAGGCCGGCACGGTGGTGATGTCGGCGGAGTAGGTCGGAGTGGCTACCGTGCCGGCGGCGCAGGAGGGTGGCGGAGTGGCGACGATGGTGCCGCTGCAGCCGGTGTGCGCGGTCACCGAGGTGTTGGACTGCAGGGTGCCGTTGCTGACCCGGATGTTGGAGTCCGAGACCACCCCGCCGTGCACCACGAACGGGATCGTGTTGCTCAGCGGCTTGACGTTTATCCCGTCCTCGTTGGGATTGCTGCCCAGGGTGAGGATGGCGTTGCCGGGCTTGTTGTTGCTGTTGATCGGAACCTGCGGGCCGCCCGCGCCGGTGTCCGGATCCGGCGAGCAGGTGACGGCGGCCGAGGATGCCGCGCCGCCGGTGCTGCCCGGGTAGAAGTTCGGCAGCACCAGGGCGTCCGAGGTCGCGGTGTTGCCGAAGCACTTGGGGTAGCTGGGACTGGTCACGTCGTTGTTGTAGGAGTTGCTGCGCAGCGTGTTGATCGCCGCGTCCACCGCGCCCTGGGCGTCGTAGGAGTTGGCCGCCTGGCCGCGTACCGCGATGGTGGTACGGATGCTGGTGTCGGTCAGCGACAGGGTCGCGGCCACGACCAGCGAGACCACGGTGACCAGCAGCAGCACGATGATCAGGGTGGCGCCGGACTCGTCACGCAGCGAGCGCAAGCGGCCGGCCATGACTGCCGTACGCCGCAAGCGGCCGGCCAGGGCTGCCGAGCGCAAGCGGCCGGTCATGTCTGCCTCCGGTCTCCGGTGAGCGTCACCGAGTAGGAACTGCCCGGCGCGCTGGCCGGATCCGCGATGGTCAGGCTCAGCGTGATCCGGCGGGGCAGCGCGGTGCCGGTGCCGGTACAACTGGTGGCGCAGGCCGCCGACGCCGACACCAGGTCGTGCGCCAGCACCACGTCGGTGACCGGGGTGGCGTTGCCGGCGCAGGTGATCCGGTGCAGCTGCTGCCGGCCGCCCACCGTCTCGATCAGGTACGCGGCCCGGGTCTGCACCGGCGCGGCGTCGGCACCGTTCGGGTAGTCGTCCCAGGCCAGCCGGATCACCGCGTCCGGCAGCGACGCCGTGCCGCACGGGTACAACCCGCCGGTGGATGGCGCGGCGAGCTCGACCGACTGCAGATAGGCATAGGGCGTAACGGTGTCGGTCCAGTCCCGGGCTCCGAGGCTGGCCACGTCCTGGGCGAAGTAGGCCGCGCTGATCTGCGCGTCGTGCGACTCGGCGAGCCGTCCGGTGGTGTCGTTGCTGTTGCGCAGGAAGCCGATCATCACGTTGCCCAGCGGCAGCGCGATCAGTCCCAGGATGCTGACGCTGACCAGCAGCTCGATCAGGGTGAAGCCGGCGTCGCCGGCCCGGCGGCGGTTCAGCAGGTCGACCCGGCGGTTCAACATGTCGACCCGGCCCCGCACGGCTTGCGCAGCACCACGGTGACCTGTTCGACGGCCCGGGTGTCGGCGCTGCTGACCGACACGGTCAGCTGCTGCAGTCCGGTGTCGCTGCCACAGCTGGCCGACCAGGCCGAGCCGGACCAGTACCGGACCGACAGCGGGCTCGCGGTGTAACCGGCCGGCGCGGTGTAGCCGACCGTGCCGGCGGCGTACGCGCTCGGCGCCGCGCAGGCCGTATAGCCCGTGTCCGCAACGTAATAGGCCACCTGCTCGGCATAGTTGCGGACCGCCGCGCCCGCGCTGGCCTGCTTGCGGTGCACGTCGGACATCGCGATTGAGGCACCGAAGGCGCCGATCACCGCAACCAGCGCGATGCCCAGGATGGCCAGTGCCACCAGCAGTTCGATCAGCGTCTCACCGCGCTCCTCGGAGAGCATCACCGCTCACACCTTGACCTGGTTGAAGATCCCGTACATCGCGCTGACCAGTGCGATCGCCACGAAGCCGACCAGGCCGCCCATCACCACGATCACCGCCGGCTCGAACAGCGAGGTGAGTTTCTTGATCTTGTAGTCCAGTTCGCCCTCGTAGTACTTGGCGGTGGCCGCCAGTTGGTCGTCCAGGGTGCCGGTCTCCTCACCGACCCGGATCATCCGGGCCGCGGTGGACGGGAAGACGCCGGTGGCCGCCAGCGGCCCGGCCAGCCCCTCACCGTGCAGCATCGCCTCGCTGACCTGGTGCAGCGCCCGGACGAAGACGGTGTTGCGCAGCGATTCGCTGGCCACCCGCAGCGCGTCCGGCAGGTTCACCCCGGCGCCGACCATGGAGGACAGGATCCGGGCGAACCGTTCCACCAGTACGTAGCGCAGGGTCACCCCGAGCACCGGGATCCGCAGCAGCAGCCGGTCGGCGAGGTAGCGGCCGCGCCGGGTGTGCAGCAGGCCGTACACCGCGCCGGAGACGACCAGAACGCCGCTCAGCAGCAGCCACCAGTAGTCGGTCAGGAACCCGGTGACCGCCAGCAGCATCCGGGTGGGCAGCGGCAGCTTGGCGCCGAGGCTGGCGAAGAAGGTCTTGAACCGGGGCAGTACGTAGACCGACAGCACCACCACGGTCACCACCGCCATCATCGCGATCGCGGTCGGGTAGACCATGGCCGACTTGACCTTGCGGCGGGCCTCCAGGTCGCGTTCCAGGTAGCTGGCCAACTGGTCGAGCACGACGTCCAGCTGGCCGGTCAGCTCGGCCGAGCGGACGATGCCCCGGTAGAACTCCGGAAAGATCTTCCGGTGCCGGTCCAGGCAGTCCGACAGCCGGTCACCGCGACGCAATCCCTGTTCCAACGCGAGCATCATCCGGCGTACCGAGCTGTTGTCCGACTCGGCGCCGATGGTGTGCACCGCCTCGATCAGCGGCAGGCCGGCCCGGATGAAGGCGCCGAGCTGACGGGACAGGTGCATCACCTCGGTCCGCTTGACCCGCGGCGCCAGGATCTCCTTCTGCAGCACGCTGCGGTACTCGGCGACGTGGATGTTGCGCAGCTCGCGCTCGTACAGGGCGAGCTCGACCGCCTCCCGGCTGGCCGCCTTCTGCGACCCGTGGGTCGGCTGGCCGGTGGGCAGCGTTGCGGTGTAGGAGAAGCGCGGCATGTCTTCAGACCCCCGTTCCGTACACGGTGCGCAGTACCTCGGGCACCGTGGTGATGCCCTCGGCGATCAGCCGGAGCGCCTCCTCGAGCAGCACCCGCATGCCCTCGGACCGCGCCAGCTTGCGGATCTCCTCGTGCGAGGCGCGCTCCAGCACCAGTTCTCGAATCGCCTCGGAAATAGGCAACATCTCGTACACCCCGATCCGGTCGAGGTATCCGGTGTGCGCGCAGAAGTTGCAGCCGAGGCCACGGACGAAGCCGGCGGCCGGCTCCTTGCCGCCGGCCGCGGCCAGGAACGCCAGTTCCTCGGCACTCGGCTGGTATTCGGCCCGGCAGTATCCGCAGATCCGGCGGACCAGCCGCTGGGCCAGCACCGCGGTGACCGAGGACGCGACCAGGAACGTCTCGATGCCCATGTCCAGCAACCGGTGCAGCGCGGCCACCGAGTCGGTGGCGTGCAGCGAGGACAGCACGAAGTGCCCGGTGAGCGCGGACTGCACCGCGATCCGGGCGGTCTCCACGTCACGCACCTCGCCCACCAGGATGATGTCCGGGTCCTGCCGCAGGATGGATCTCAGCCCGTTGGCAAAGGTGATCCCGGCCTGCTCGTTGATCTGGATCTGGTTGATGGACTCGAAGGTGTATTCCACCGGGTCCTCGATCGTCATGATGTTGCGTTCCGGGCTGTTGATCTGGCCCAGCGAGCCGTACAGCGTGGTGGTCTTGCCGCTGCCGGTCGGCCCGGCGCAGATCACCATGCCGTACGGCGAGCGCAGCAGCTGGCCGTACCGGTGCGCGGTGTCCTCCGGCATCCCCAGTTGTTCCAGGCTGAACAGCGGCCGGCTCTTGTCCAGCATCCGCAGCACGACCTTCTCGCCGCCGACCACCGCGGTGGTGGAGACCCGGATGTCCACCGGCCGGCCCTCCACCTCGGTGGAGATCTGGCCGTCCTGCGGCCGCCGCCGTTCGACGATGTTCATGCCGGCCAGGATCTTCAGCCGACTGGCGATGGCCGGCCCGATCGAGCCGGGCAGTTCCAGCACGTCGTGCAGCGCGCCGTCGATCCGGTACCGCACCCGGACGTGCTCCACCCGGGGCTCGATGTGGATGTCCGAGGCCCGGTCGCGCAGCGCCTGGGTGATGATCAGCTGCACCACCTGGACCACCGGCGCGTCGTCGTCCGCGGTGCTCGCCTCGGCCTGTGCGGCGTCCCGGCGCAGCTCGTCCCGGGCCTGGAACAGCTTCACCTGGCTGTCCACCCCGGTCAGCGCCCGGTAGCTGTTGTCGATGGCACGCATCAGATCCGTCTGTGCGGCAAGGCGGAACTCCACCGGACGGCCGATCGTCTCGCGGATCGCGGCCAGCGTGTTCTCGACCGGCTCGGCTACCGCGACGACCACCCGGTCGCCGGTGACCGCCAGCGGCAGGGCCAGCAGCGCCCGGGCGGTGGCGTCCGGCAGCAGCGCGAGCGCCTCCGGATCCGGGGTCACGTCGCGCAGGTCGGTCAGCCGCAGCGCGCTCTGCTCGGCCAGCACCTCGGTCAGATCCCGCTCGGTGAGCAGACCCTGCTCGAGCAGGGCCCGGCCCAGCCGGCGGGCCGAGCCGGCCCGTACCTGCTCCAGCGCGGCAACCACCTGCTCGGTGCTGACCAGGTGGGCGGCGACCAGCAGCTCACCGAGCCGATGACCGGCCTCCCGCACCGACAGGTCCACGGCGCCGGGGTCGCGGGGCGCGGCGTGCGCGGGTTGCCGGGCCGGCGAGCGCAGTCTCATGACGGCACGCTCACCGGCCGGGGCGCGGGCAGGCTGACGTCGGCCGGATGCAGGCTGCGCGCGACGGCGTCCTCATAGCTGACCAGGCCCTGCTGGACCAGGTAGGACAGCGACTGCTCGAAGCTGACCATGCCGTCCCGCTGGCCGGTGAGCAGCGAGTTGCGCAGCTGGTGGGTCTTGCCCTCCTTGATCAGGTTGCGCACCGCCGGGGTGGCCACCAGCACCTCGTAGCCGGCGATCAGGCCGCCGCCGACCCGCGGCAGCAGCCGCTGGTAGACGATGCCGGTCAGCGCGGCGGCCAGCTGCACCCGCACCTGGGCCTGCTGTTCGGCCGGGAACACGTCGATGATCCGGGCCAGCGACTGGCTGGTGTCGTTGGTGTGCAGGGTGGCGAAGACCAGGTGGCCGGTCTCGGCGATGGTCAACGCGAACCGGATCGAATCCAGGTCCCGCATCTCACCGACCAGCAGTACGTCCGGGTCCTCGCGCAGCGCCGAGCGCAGTGCGTCGGTGAACGAGGGGGTGTCGCTGCCCACCTCGCGCTGGTTCACCGCGGCCCGCTTGTGCTCGTGCACGTACTCGATCGGGTCCTCGATGGTGATGATGTGGCAGGCCCGCTCGGCGTTGATCCGGTCGATCACGGCGGCCAGCGTGGTGGACTTGCCGGAGCCGGTCGGGCCGGTCACCAGCACCAGGCCCTGATGCTGCCGGGCGAAGCTGCCCAGGATCGGCGGCAGTCCGAGCTCCTGCATGCTGGGGACCGCGCGCGGAATCATCCGCAGCGCTATGGCGATCAGGTCCCGCTGCAGGAACGCGTTGCCGCGGATCCGGGCCTCGTCCCGCCAGCTGAAGGAGAAGTCGTAGTCGTGCTGATTGGCGAAGGCGGCCGACTGGGCCGGGTTCAGCAGCTCGGCCAGCAGCGCCTCGGTGTCGTCGCCGGTCAGCCGCTGGTGGTCGGGCAGCGACTGCAGCTCGCCGTGGACCCGCAGCTGCGGCGGCAGGCCGGCGGTCAGCAGCAGGTCGGTGCCACCCGCCTGCCACAGCGCCTCCAGCAGGGTGTCTATCCGGCTGCCGAGCGAGTGCGCGAGCATGGCCCGTCCTTTCCTCGATGGTGGCTGGGGACCGGCCCGGGCGCTCGCGGGGGAGAGGCGCCCGGACCGGCCGGCCAGCGTTGCGGCGCGGCGCGCCGATGGGTGGCGCGCCGCCGGTCAGCAGGTGCCGCCGCCGGTGATCGTGCCGGTGACGGTCGACTCGGTGGTGCCCGAGCCGGCGGTGTAGTTCACCGTGTACTTGGTGCTGTTCGGAGCTTCCTTCAGGTAGTTCGAGTTGGGCGGGGCCAGGGCGGCGATGTTCGCGGCCCAGGTGCCGGTCTTGGCGTAGTAGGCCTCGCTGGCGATCTCGACGTTCTTCACGTCCGACCGGCAGGCGGCCGTCACGCCGTCGTTGTTGAAGGCGCTGACCGCGAAGACCACGATGCCGGCCAGCACGCCCAGGATGACCACGACGATCAGCAGCTCGATGAGCGTGAAACCGGCCTCCACGGCGCGGACCTTGCGGATTCGCTGCAACATCTCTTCATTTCCCCCTTGATCGGCGGCGGTCACCGTGATCGCCGCGGATGTTCCGACCGCTACGCCGGTGCGTGGCGGTCACTGCTGCCGGTACGGACCGGCGATGGTGCGTTCCTGACGGGTCGTTCGGTTACGGGTCGACGAGCGAGGCCTCGGGCCGCGGTGGTGAGCGCAGGCTCTGCTCCACCAGACACCGGACCGCGACGCTGACCGGATGCTCGGCGGCGGAGGCCACCAGCGGCACGCCGCGGTTGATCGAGGTGGGTACGTCCCGGCTGGACGGCACGTGCACCGTGACGCCGGCCCGCAGCATCCGCTCGACATCGGCGACGGTGATGCCGACCCGGGAATCGGACCGGTTGAACACGATCGTCCGGCGGAACATCGGATAACGCAGCAGATCCATCGCATCGAGGGTGCGGCGCAGGTTCAGCAGCGCCGGCCGTTCCGGGGTGGTCAGCAGGATGTGCCGGTCCGAGCGGTCCAGCGCGGCCAGCACCGGGCCGGTGAACCGGGCCGGGGTGTCCACCACGATCGCGTCGTACTCGGTGACCAGCCGGTTCAGCACCGTGCCGACCAGTTCGGCGTTGATCCGCTCGGAATGGCCGGGCAGCACCGGGGCCAGGATCGCGTCCAGGCCGGGCAGGATCGGGGTGCTGAGCCGGACGGTCGCCGGATCGGCCGGTGCCAGCGCCGCGGCGATGGTGTGCCCGGTCGGCAACTGCAGGGTGGTGGCGACGTCCCCGAAGCCGAGGTCCAGGTCCAGCAGGCAGACCCGGCAGCCCTCGGCGTGCAGGGCGAAGGCCAGGTTGGTCGCAATGGTGGTCCGGCCGCAACCACCCTTGGTGGAGAAGACCGTGTACACCCGACCGGGCACCGGCTCGGCGGCCATCCGGTTACCTCCTGGCGGTTGCGGGCGCTGCTGGCGACATCAGCCTCCGGGCCGGACCCGCCGTCCGGTAGCGGTTCATCGGCCGGATCCGGGTCGACCGGCCCGCCGCCGGTCGGCCGACGACTGTCGGCCGGTCAGCCGACGCAGCAACCGGAATTCGCCGTGCGAACCGGCGCAGAACCGCGTGCGTCCCGCCGTGAGTTGAGCGTTTGGTCTTACGCGGACGATGCAAACTCGTCGGACGAGGTATGGGCTCCCCGGCGGGCGCGGAGTAGAACGACAAATATGGTCGATTCGGGACGGCCCGCTTCGTCGTCGACGTGGCCGGGCAACGAGCTGACCGGCATGACGGTGGAGATCATCTACCGCCGCGACCGCTAGCTGCGCGGCGGCGACCACATTCCGTTCCTGCAGCAGGGATATCCGGCCAACCGGTTCGCCGAGCCGAACGAGAACTTCGCCCATGAGCACCAGGACGTCCGGGCGGAGAACGGCGTCCAGTTCGGTGACCTGATCGAGTTCGACTTCCTCGCCCGCGCCACCAAGGCCAACGCGGCGGCGCTGTGGTCGCTGGCGAACGCGCCGGGTACCCCGAAGAACGTGGTCAAGCTGCCGGCCGGCCCTCAGCCGGCCAGCGACGTCGTTGCCCGATCTGCTTCCAGCACCCGGTGATACAGCTGCTGGATCTCGGCGGACGGCACCACCCCGAGTTCCTCGGCAAGCTGCCGGCGCAGCTCGTGGTACGCGCTCAGCGCCTCGATCCGGCGGCCGCCGCGGCACAGCGCGAGCATCAGCTGGCCCGCCAGCCGCTCGCGCAACGGCCACTGCGCCACCAGCACGGTGAGTTCGCAGGCCAGCTCGCGGTGCTCGCCGAGCGCCAGGCGAGCCTCGATGGCGTCCTCGAGCACGTCCTGCCGCTTCATCTCCAGCACCGCGATGTCCGGCTGCATCGGCTCCGGGACGACCTCGCCGGCGAAGGCCGGCCCGCGCCAGAGGGCCAACGCCCGGCTGAAGCGGTCACCGGCCCCGGCGTGGTCGCCCGCGGTGAGCAGCGCCCGGCCCTGGCCGGCCAGTTGGTCGAAGAGCAAGGCATCCACGCCGCCGACTTCGCCGTGCAGGCAGTAACCACCGGGTTCGGCGGTTATTGCGAGGCTTTTTTGATCGCTTCTCGAGAGTAGTCTGCGCAATTCTGCGATATATCCGCGCAGATTGACCGAGGCCGACTTGGGTGGCTGGTCGTCCCACAATGCGTACCGCACTGACTGCACGGGAACCACTGTGTTCGCATGCAGCGCCAACAGCCCCAGCAGTAGCCGTGCGAGCCGCGGCCTGGGCACCATCCGTTCGGTTTCACCCTGTATTTGCAACGGTCCCAGGATCTGTACCGACACAACCGTCTCCCGCGGGCCAGCGTTCGTGGTGGCGCTCAGTCTCACATGCGGCAGACGGATAAGCAATGGGCATCACCGGCAATGTCCATTATCGACATGTACTCGAACATATACGTCTACATGTACAGCCGGCTGCTTTCCTGCATCCGCACGCAATGGGCGTTTGTTGGCCGGCAAGATTGTCGGCCCGGCAAATACGCGAAACACCGTGGCGTGATCACTTACCCGCGTTCATCGCGACGAGTGTCCGGAGAGGAGGTGTCCCATGAAGAAGATCGCCGTTCGCAAGGCTGGCTCGGTCCGCCTGACCACCACGCCGTGCTACTGCCCGCCGTGTGTGGCCTAGGGCTGACGCCGGTTACCGCCGGGGCGGCCCTTGCTGGATCGGCCGCCCCGGCTCCGGCCGCGTCGCTCGGCGCGGCACTCACCCGACTGCAGGAGCGGATGCGTGACAGCCCTTTCCCCGGACACCGATCACCCCGCCGGCCGACCCGCGGCGGTCGTCGACCAGCCCGCCGTCGAGCCGATGGCGACCCGGCAGCCGGCCGACCCGCCGTCGCCGGAGCCCGGCTCGAGCGTGCCGGAGCCCGGCTCGAGCGTGCCGGAACCGGACTCGAGCCTGCCGGAATACCACGTGGACCGGCCGATCGCGTTGCATCCACTGGTCTTCCTCGACGAGGGCGAGGAGGTCACCGTGGGCCGGCTGGACGCCGACTCCTACTGCGTGCTACCCGCCGACGGCGCCGCGCTGCTGCGCGAACTGGAACGGGGGGTGCCGCCGCGACAGGCGGCCGACTGGTATTTCGGGCAGTACCGCGAGCAGGTCGACATCATCGAATTCCTTGCCGCCATGGACGAACTGGGCTTCCTGGCCCGGCCCGAACAGCCCGGGCAGTCCGTCGCGGAGCCGCCCGCGGTGCCTTGGCAGCGGCTGGGCAGGCTCGTCTTCAGCCCGGCGGCCTGGTTGCTCTACGGCGTGCTGCTGGCCGTCGCCG
>DASUAC010000411.1:0-7015 GCA_035763985.1 Jatrophihabitans sp.
CGGTGACCGACTGGATGTGCGAACGCTGGAGCCGGCCGGCCACTCGACCAACCCGCCGCCGCGGTACACCGAGGCGTCCCTGGTGAAGGCGCTGGAGGAGCTGGGCATCGGCCGGCCGTCCACCTATGCCTCGATCATGCAGACCATCCAGGACCGCGGCTACGTCTGGAAGAAGGGCTCGGCGCTGGTGCCGTCCTGGGTGGCCTTCGCGGTGGTGGGGCTGCTGGAGGGCTACTTCGGCCGGCTGGTCGACTACGGCTTCACGGCCTCGGTGGAGAACGACCTGGACTCCATCGCCGGCGGCAACACCTCCCGGGTGGATTGGCTGCGCCGGTTCTACTTCGGCTCCTCCGAGGCCGAGCGGGCCGAGCGGGCCGGTGCCGACGGGACCCGGATCTCGGCCCAGGGCGGGCTGAAGAAGCTGATCGCCGAGCGGCTGGAGGACATCGACGCGCGCGGGGTGAACTCCATCCCGCTGTTCGGCCCGGACAGCGACATCGTGGTGCGGGTCGGCCGGTACGGCCCGTACGTGCAGCAGGGCGGCCCGGACTCCGACCGGCGCGCCTCGCTGCCGGAGGATCTGGCGCCGGACGAGCTGACCCCGGAGAAGGTCGAGGAGCTGCTGTCCGCGCCGTCCGGTGACATCACCGTCGGCGTCGATCCGGAGACCGGCCGGGAGATCACCGCCCGCAACGGCCGGTACGGGCCGTACGTGACCGACGGCGAACGGACCGCCTCGCTGTTCCAGTCGATGTCTCTGGAGACGCTCACCCTGGACCAGGCGCGCCGGCTGCTCACGCTGCCCCGGGTGGTCGGCATCGATACGACCGGCGCGGACGACGGTTCCTCCAAGGGCATCGAGATCACCGCGCAGAACGGCCGGTACGGGCCGTACATCAAGCGCGGCACCGACTCCCGGTCGCTGGAGTCGGAGGAGCAGCTGTTCACCGTCACGCTGGAGCAGGCGCTGGCCATCTTCGCCCAGCCGAAGCAGCGCGGCCGGCGGACCGCCGCCGCGCCGCCGCTGAAGGAGCTCGGGCCGGATCCGGTGTCCGGAAAGCCGATGGTGGTCAAGGACGGCAGGTTCGGCCCGTACGTCACCGACGGCGAGACCAACGCCTCGCTGCGCCGGGACGATTCGGTCGAGGCCATCACCGACGAGCGGGCCGCCGAGCTGCTGGCCGACCGGCGGGCACGTGGCCCGGTCAAGAAGGCCGCCCGGAAGACGGCCGCGAAGAAGGCGCCGGCCAAGAAGGCGGCCACCAAGACCGCTGCGAAGAAGGCGCCGGCCAAGAAGGCGGCCGCGAAGAAGGCCTAGCGGGTTTCCTCCGGTGCCCAGTCTGGCGTCCGGTATGCCCGTATCACATATCGTCAGCTAAACTGACGATTACTGACGTCTCGCGAAGCGGCGTCTCGGACGAAAGATGCGGCCATGGCCGGTGACCTTCCGCGGCAGAACGCCGTCGGCAGCTGGCAGACGTTCAGCGAATCCCCGTCGGCGGTCAAGGCAATGTTCGCCGGGGTCGTCATCAACCGGCTCGGTGGCTTCCTGAGCATCTTCCTGGTGCTGTTCATGGCCTCCCGGGGCCACTCGCCGACCGAGTCGGCGGCCGCGCTCGGTGCGTACGGGCTGGGCGGCGTGGTCGGCACCCTGCTCGGCGGGGTGCTGGTCGAGCGGCTGGGCGCCCGGACCGCGACGGTGGTCAGCATGTCCGGCTCGGCGGTGCTGACCGTCTCGCTGCTGTACCTGCCCGGCTACCTCGTGCTGCTGGCGATGGTTGCCCTGTGCGGCCTGGTCGGCCAGATCTTCCGGCCGGCCGCGGCCACCCTGCTCTCCGAACTGACCCCGGAGAGCCGGCAGGTGATGATCTTCGCGATGTACCGGTTCGGGCTGAACCTGGGCACCACCGCCTGCCCGTTGCTCGGCTTCGCGCTCTACTACCTCGGTCGCCACCACTACACGCTGGTGTTCTGGGGTGAGGCCCTGGTCGGGCTCGGCTACACGGTGCTGGCGCTGTGCACGCTGCCGGCCAAGCAGAAAAGGACACGCGAGGCTGCTGCCGCCGAGGCGCAGCCAGCGGGCAGTTACCTGGAGGTGCTGCGCGATCGCCGGTACGCGATGTACCTGCTGGCTGCCTTCGTCAACGCCGTGGTGTACGTGCAGTACCTGAGCACGTTGCCGCTGGACATCAAGGCCCACGGCATGGCGCTGATCTGGTACACCGTGGCGGTCTCCCTGAACGCGCTGATGGTGATCGGCTGCGAGCTGCCGCTGACCAGGTTCACCCAGCACTGGCCGGTGCGGATCTCGGTGGGCACCACCTTCGCGCTGGTCGGGCTGGGCATGGCCAGCTATGGCCTGCCGTTCGGGCCGGCCGTGGTGGTGCTCGGCACGCTGCTCTGGACCACCGGCGAGATCGTCGGCGGGCCGGCCACCTTCGCCTACCCCGCCATGGCCGGCCCGGCGCGGCTGCGCAGCCGCTACATCGGCAGCTTCCAGTTCGCCTACGCCTCGGCATCGGCGGTCGGTCCGGTGATCGGCGGTCTGCTGTTCACCGCGCTCGGACACCGGGTCTGGCCGGTGGTCGCGGTGGCCTCCCTGGTCGCGGCACTGCTCGTCGTGACCACGGTGCGCCAGCCGGCCCCGGCGGTGCGGGCCGAACCGGTCGAGGCGCAACCGGCGGGGACGGAACCGGCCGAGCTGCCGGCCGGCATGCTGCCGCCGGCCGGCTAGGCACCCGGGTTCTGAGCCCCCGGGGTTCTGAGCGTTTCGGGGTGCTGGGCGCCGGAGTTACCGAGCCGCGCCGTCCGGGCTCAGCGCAGCCGGCGGTCCGTCCGGGCTCAGCGCAGCCGGCGGTCCATCCGGGCGAACATCTTCTCCCGCCGCCTGGCCACCGCGGCCGAGTGCGCCTGGGTCTGCCGTTCGGCGCGTACCCGCTCGCCGGTGCCGACCGGATAGCCGGCCTTGACCAGCCGGTGCTCGGTGGTCTCGACCAGGTAGCCGAGCGCGAAGATCAGGCCCATGATGATGCCGCCGACCGCGCTCACCGCGCGTACCCAGAACGGCCCGGGGACGAAGATCAGCACCGCGGCGACCAGCGGCGCCACCACCATCAGCGAACGCAGCGCCTGCCGCAGTGCCCAGCTGCGGGTGGTCACGTCGTGCAGCACCCATTCGGCGTAGCGGGGCGGCAGGCTGCCGCCGAGGGAGTACCACAGCCAGCGCAGCGGACCCGGTCGAACCATTCCTCCAGTATGCGAGTGCGGCTCAGGCCTGCTGGAACTCGATCCGGTTGCCGAACGGGTCCGGCACGTGGAACCGCCGGATGCCGGGGAGCTCGCCGTCCGCCCGGGTGCCGGGGTGACCGTGCTCGGCCAGCCGGTCGAAGAGCTGATCGAGGTCGGTCACCGTGAAGGCCGGATGTGCCTTGCCGGCCGGGTGGAACGGCTCCTCGACGCCGAGGTGCAGCACCGCGGTGCCGGCGCTGAACCAGCAGCCGCCGCGGCCGGCGAGTGCCGCCGGCTTGGCCAGCTCGGTCATGCCGAGCAGGTCACCGTAGAACGCCCGCGCCGCCTGCTCGGTCCCGGCCGGGATGGCGACCTGGACGTGGTCGAGGCCGGTGATCACTTCTGCCCCACCAGGAATGTGCGCAGGAACGGGAACACCGTCCCGTACTCGGTCTTCGGGTACGCCGCCCGCAGCCGCTCGGCGTACGTCCGTTCGAAGGCTGCGGCATCGGTGCTCGACAGCGCCGCCAGCACCGGCCGCAGCCCGGTGCCGCGTACCCATTCCAGCACCGGGTCGTCCCCCGGCAGCAGGTGCAGGTAGCTGGTCTGCCAGGCACTCGTCCGCAGCCCGGCGGCGCAGAGCAGCAGCAGGTAGTCCTGGACGTCCAGCACCGCGTCGGCGTGCCGCAGCACCCCGGTCAGCTTGGCCGACCACTCCGGCGACTCGGCCAGTTCGCGCATCAGCACGTGCGACGGGGCGGTGAAGTTCGCCGGTACCTGGAACGCCAGCCAGCCGCCGGGGTTGAGCTCGGCCGCCCACCGGCGCAGCAGTTCGGCATGGCCGGGCACCCACTGCAGCAGCGCGTTGCTGACCAGCACGTCCACCCCGCTGGCGCTGAACCCGGTCGCATCGGCCAGCCGGAACTCGACCCGTGATGGTCCCTCGGCTGCGCGCTCGATCATCTCCGGCGAGGAGTCGATGCCGATCACCCGGGCGTCCGGCCAGCGTTCGGCCAGCGTCACGGTCAGCTCGCCGGAACCGCAGCCGAGGTCGACCACGGTGGCCGGTGCGTCTGCCCCGATCTGCTGGACCAGTTCGAAGAACGGCCGGCTGCGTTCGGCTTCGTACCGGCCGTACTGGCTGGGATCCCACTGCACAGTTCTCTCCTCGCTCCCGACCAACTTCTCTTGATACCAAGAGATAATATCTTGATGTCAAGTTAGTGGTTTAGGATGGCCCTGTGCTGGACGAAGTCGACGCCATCGCGGCAGCCTGGCAGGCCGAGCGACCGGATCTCGATGTCAGCCCGATCCAGGTGCTGAGCCGGGTCAGCCGGATCGCCCGGCTGCTCGACGAGCGACGCAGCCAGGCCTTCGCCGAGCATGGGCTGGCCGGTCACGAGTTCGACGTGCTGGCCGCGCTGCGCCGCGCCGGAGCGCCGTACGAGCAGACGCCGGGTCAGCTGATCGAGGCCACCCACGTGACCTCCGGCACCATGACCAACCGGCTGGACCGGCTGGCCGCCCGGCGGCTGATCGTGCGCCGGGACCATCCGGCCGACGGCCGGCAGGTGATCATCCGGCTCACCCCGGCCGGCCGGCGGCGGGTGGATGCGGCGTTCGAGGCGCTGCTGGCATCGGAGGAGGCGTTGGTCGCCGGGCTGCCCGCCGGCCTGCGCGCCGACCTGGCCGTGGGGCTGCGCCGGTTGCTGGTACTCGCCGGGCCGACATCGGGGCCGATTGGTTCGAGCCCGGAAGCCGGCGCATTGGAGAAGTAAGGGTAGCTACGGCTCGACTCCGGTTGCATCGCCGGCTTGCGGTTTCACCTTTGCCGGTAGAGACGTTCGCTTCTCTGCTCGCGGCCGGGCCACCCATCGCGGTACGCCCCGGCTTTCGCCCGGCTGAGGTTGTGGAGTCAGCCGCACCATTCGCTATGAGGTCGTATCGGAACATTGACATCTGACAACCGCTATGACAGGGTTTCGTCCCTAGTTACCCCCAGGAGTCGGTATGCGACGTTCCAACTGGACGGTGCTCGGTGTTCTGCCTGCCGCGTTGTTGATCGTGGCAACCGGGGCCGGGCCGGCCAGCGCCGCAGCCGTGCAGACCGGTCGAGGTCTGGCGCCTCGAGTGGCAGCCGTGAGCTGCTCGGGTTACGGCTGCGACGGCACGGACCCGGAGAGCAGCGGCTGTGCAGCTACCGCTGAGACGGTGGCTTCAGCCTGGGTGAACTACCCCTATTCGAAGGTGGAGCTGCGGTACAGCACCGCCTGCCGCACCACGTGGGCGCGTGCTACGGGTTGGCCGGAGGACCCGGACTACCCGAGCGACTATGCCTACATCCACCGCAACAGTGACGGCAGGCAGTACACCTGCTACGGCGGCTACACCAGGCAGACCACCTCCTGCTACACCCGCCAGGTCTACGACGGCGGCGTGACGAGCTACGCCTATGCCTTCGAAGAGGGGCCGACCGACTCCTCCGGCCGTACCACCTCCTACTGAAACGCGTTCTTGAAAGGATCTCCGCGTGAGGCTTTCCATTCGAGTCGCCGTGGCGAGCGCGGTAGCTGCCGCGGTGTTGACCGCCGGCACCATGCCGGCTCAGGCCTTCACCCGCTATCTCGAATACGGCGATAGCGGGCAAGACGTCAAGTGTTGGCAGACCGCCTACAACGCGTGGGACAACTACTCCTACGCCACGAACAAGCTGACCGTCGACGGCGTCTTCGGTACCAACACCCGCTATGCCACCGAGCGGTTCCAATACATCTACGGTGACAACGGGAAATACCTCACGGTCGATGGCATCGTGGGGCCCGCGACCTCGCAAGCGATGAGTGATGCACTGCAAGACGTTGAGGCCTACGGCACCTCCTCTCAAGCGCAGCAGGCGCACAACGCCTTCGTCTATTGCGGAACCATGCTGCCGGGCTAGCCGCAGCACGCAGAACTTCGCACCGCACCGGGTGGCCGAAACCAGGAACACTCGCCCGCGCGCCCCGGTCCGCGCCCGGACTGTCGTCCGCGCCGGATAGGCTGCAATCCATGCCGGCGCTGTTCATCGCATTCGAGGGCGGTGAGGGTTCGGGGAAGTCCACTCAGATCGTCCGGCTTCGCGATGATCTCCTCGCCCAGGGACACCGGGTGTTCGCCACCCACGAGCCCGGTGCGACACCGGTGGGCAAGGCGATCCGGTCACTCCTGCTGGACACCCACGAGCCGATCACCCCGCGCAGCGAGGCGCTGCTGTTCGCCGCCGACCGGGCGCACCACGTGCAGACCGAGATCCGGCCGAAGCTCGCCGAGGGCTACCACGTGCTCTGCGACCGGTACATCGACTCCTCGATCGCCTACCAGGGCACCGGCCGGACCCTGTCGATGGACGAGGTCGAGCAGCTGTCGGACTGGGCCACCGGCGGCCTGCTGCCGGACCTCACCGTGCTGCTGGACATCGCACCCGAACGCGGGCTGGCCAGGGCGGGCGGTCGGAGCTGGCTGTCCGGGCGGGACCGGCTGGAACGCGAGCCGCTGGCCTTCCACGAGCGGGTCCGGCAGGGCTATCTCAGCCTGGCCCGGCGGCATCCCGAGCGTTACCTGGTGCTGGACGCCGGCCGGCCGGTGGACGAGCTGGCGGCCGAGATCGCCGCGGCGGTACGGGCCCGGCTCGCCGAGCAGCCACCGCCGTGAGCGTCTTCGATGCCCTGGTCGGGCAGGATGCGGCGATCGAGGAGCTGAGCCGGGCGGCCGCGGCCGCCGCCGAGATCATCGCCGGCCGGCCCGGCCA
>DASUAC010000412.1:0-3001 GCA_035763985.1 Jatrophihabitans sp.
TGCGCCGGCTGCCGGACGGTGACTACGTCGAGGACCACCAGCCGCTCGGGCCGGTGGACGAGGACGGCGAAGGGGTGCTGCAGTACGCCGGCGCGCCGGTGCCCAAGCGGATGAACGAGATCCTGCCGGCCCACGTGCCCAACGGCTTCCTGCGGCCGCGGCCGAAGGCCGCCCGGCACTCGCCGCTGCCGCAGAACCAGCCGGATCCCGGATCCGCACGACCCAAGCGGAGGGTCCGATGACCAGCACCGTGTCCCGGCGAGCCCCGCTGACCGACCCACCACCGCTGCACCGGAAGAGTTGGCGGCGGGCGCTGGCGGCCATGCTGCGCACCACCGACCACAAGACCATCGGCAAGATGTACCTGGTCACCGCGCTGTTCTTCTTCATGGCCGCCGGGGTGATGGCATTGCTGATGCGCGCCGAACTGGCCCGTCCGGGCATGCAGTTCCTCACCACCGACGAGTACAACCAGTTGTTCACCATCCACGGCACGCTGATGCTGCTGCTCTACGCGACCCCGCTCGCCTTCGCGTTCGCCAACCTGGTGCTGCCGCTGCAGATCGGCGCGCCGGACGTCGCGTTCCCGCGGCTGAACGCCTTCTCCTACTACGCATTCCTGTTCGGCGGACTGATGGTGCTCGGCAGCTTCCTGACCCCGGAGGGCGCGCCCGACTTCGGCTGGACCGGCTACACCCCGCTGAGCGACAAGCTGAACACCCCGAGCACCGGTGCCGACCTGTGGATCATCGGGCTGATCCTCTCCGGCCTGGGCACCATCCTGGCCGCGGTCAACATGATCACCACGGTGATCACCCTGCGGGCGCCGGGCATGACCATGTTCCGGATGCCGATCTTCACCTGGAACATGCTGGCCACCAGCCTGCTGGTGCTGGTGGCGTTCCCGGTGCTGACCTCGGCGCTGTTCGCCTTGTGGATAGAGCGGAATCTCGGTGCGCACATCTACAGCAGCGATGCCGGTACGGCGATCCTCTGGCAGCACCTGTTCTGGTTCTTCGGCCATCCCGAGGTGTACATCGTGGCGCTGCCGTTCTTCGGCATCGTGACCGAGATCTTCCCGGTGTTCAGCCGCAAACCGGTCTTCGGCTACAAGGGCCTGGTGCTGGCGACGTTCGGCATCACGTTCCTGTCCATGACGGTCTGGGCGCACCACATGTTCGCCACCGGCGTGGTGCTGCTGCCGTTCTTCTCGATCATGACCTTCCTGATCGCGGTGCCCACCGGCATCAAGTTCTTCAACTGGATCGGCACGATGTGGCGCGGCTCGCTGACCTTCGAGACGCCGATGCTGTTCTCCCTCGGTTTCCTGGTCACCTTCCTGTTCGGCGGCCTGACCGGGGTCACCCTGGCCTCGCCGCCGCTGGACTTCCACCTGACCGACACCTACTACGTGGTCGCGCACCTGCACTACGTGCTGTTCGGCACCATAGTGTTAGCGTCCTGGGGCGGCATCTACTTCTGGTACCCGAAGTTCACCGGCCGGTTCATGGACGAACGGCTGGGCAGGTGGCACTTCTGGCTGACCTTCATCGGCTTCCACACCACGTTCCTGGTGCAGCACTGGCTAGGCGCCGAGGGCATGCCACGCCGGTACGCCGACTACCTGCCGAGCGACGGCTTCACCACGCTGAACACGATCTCCTCGATCGGGGCGGGCATCCTGGGCCTGTCCATGCTGCCGTTCCTGTGGAACTTCTATCGCTCGTACCGGCACGGCGAGCCGACCGATGCGCAGGACCCCTGGGGGTTCGCCAATTCGCTGGAGTGGGCGACCGAAACGCCGCCGCCGCGGCACAACTTCCACCGCATTCCGCGGATCCGCTCGGAGCGGCCGGCCTTCGAACTGCACTACCCGCACGTGGTGCCGCTGGAGGACGCGCAGGCCTACGGCAGCAAGCATCCGAGCGAGGCCACCGACGAGCGGCCGGTGGTCGGCGAGGGCCCGCGATAGCGGAGGCTCTCGATGGCGGGCGCCTCTCGATAGCGGATACGGTTGACCGGCAAGGGAAAACACCACACCACAAGGATGTGCGCTACATGGCTGATCAGGGCGAGGTACGGCCGGCCGGCGAGGGCCTGACCGACGAGGAGATGGCCGAACAGGTGGCCGGGCAGACCGCGAGCGACCTGAAGAACGCCGATGTCTTCGAGCGCGAGGCGGACGGGGCGAGCACCGACACCGAGGCCGCCAAGGCGTCCGCGGACGAACTGGCCGGGGAGTAGTCGAGCCGGCGGGGAAAGCCGGACCGGCGGTGGAGCAGGCCGCGGCTACTCGGCGGCCTGCTGCAGGTAGACGTACAGGTGCTGCAGGAAGTCCGCCCCGGCCACCGCGGTCATGGTGGAGAGCACCAGTCGGGTGATCCGGGGTGAGATGACCAGTCCCAGCGCCAGCGCGGTGGCCACCCACTGGGCCAGGCACATCGGGCAGGCGAGCAACTCGCCGGTGGAGTGCCGCAGGCCGTGCCCGCGCACCTCCTCGGCCAGCTCACCCGGTCCGCTGGTTCCGGCGTAGCTGGTGAACGGCGCGCGGAACGGGCTGGTCACCGGATCCTTGGCTATGGTGCGGGCCAGCCGATGGGTGGCGATCGCCAGCTGCGCGACCTCCCACGGGCCCAGCCGGTCCGGCAGCCGGCGGCCGAGCAGCTTGGCCAGCAGCCCACCGGCCACCGTGCCGGTCGCGTACCCGCCGCTCAGCATCAGGTAGCCGGCCAGCGGCCGGTCCTCACCGTTGCGGTAGGCCCGGCCCTGCTCGCGGAACCAATCCCGCAGGCCGGCGGCCGGCTCGGGTAGGCGTTGCTGATGCACTTGCTGGCTCATGAGAATTCCCCCGCCGTGCGTCGGGCGCTGACAGCGGCTTCGGTTCAGCCTCGCACGCAGCGAGCCTACTCAACCCCGGTCACAGCTCGACCACCAGCGGACGGTGATCGGACAGTGGCAGTTCCGGCGTGCAGACCGCCCGGACCGGACCCACGTCGCCCCG
>DASUAC010000413.1:0-9979 GCA_035763985.1 Jatrophihabitans sp.
AATAACTATACCGGCGGCTGCAGCGCGAGGGAATGCCCCAGGCCGGCGAATCTCGGCTGCCGCCCGGCGGAACTCAGGATTGACCGGTCCAGCCCAGCACGGTCGGGTGTATCTGCAGCGAGCAGATGCCGACACCGCGGCGCTGCGGCACGATCCGGGTGGTGTTCGGCGCGGTCTCCTTCAGGCCGGCCGAGTACCGGCAGGCCCGGGTGGTGACCTGGTCGAAGTTCGCCCATTCCACGGTGGCCGAGGCGAAGCCACCCGGCGGAACGTTGATCACCTGCAGGCCGCGCCGGCTGCCCCCGGCCGAGCCCGTCAGGGTTCGGCGGGCATGCGCCAGCACCGTCCCGTTGGAGGCCATCGCGTCCAGGCCGGGGTAGCCGTACAGGCTGCAGGTCGCGTGCGTGTGGTTGCGGAACTCCAGCACGAACGCGCTGTGTCCCATGAACCCCTCGGTGCGGGAAAGGCCATAGTCCAGCGACGTGTTGCCGCATGCCGGGACGGTGGCAGCCGCATCGGCACCGGGCAACAGTCCGATGGCGACGCCGGCCAACGCCGTTGCCGATGCCAGAACCAGCCGAATCGCTTTCATCTCCGAAACCCCGATCTGTCACGGAAGGCGATGCCTTCGAACAGATGACAGCCGGCGGCCTGGAGATGTTGCACCGGCGTCCCGGGGCGTTCGTCGGGTCGGCGCCGCGACTGGTGCCCCGCGTCATGCCCAACCGTTGTTCTGGCGACGGCTCGGCCCGACGCTCGGATCAGTCGGCCCTCGTCGCTGCACGCTTCGTCCCTCAGTCGGTCGGCAGCAGGGCCGGGTTCACCTCGAGGGTGTCGGTGCCGCCGTAGTCGGCGATCCACAGCCGGTGCGCGTAACCGGCGACGACGAACGGGTTGCCGGCCGGGATCCGGAACGGCCCGGTCAGCGCATCGGTGCGCTGATCCAGCCGGTAGAGCGCTCCGGACTTGTCCGGGATCCAGACCGCGCCGTCGAGTACGTCCCCGTCGTTCGGCGTCGCCCCGACCGTGATCCGCCGGACGATCCGGCCGGTGCGTGCGTCCAGCCGGGCCACCTGCCCGGCGCTCTGATCGCTGATCCACACCGTGTCCCGGTCGAAGGCGGTCCAACTCGGCGTGCCGCCGAACGGCAGGGTGGTCACCCGCGTGGTCACCGGATCGATCCGGCTCAGCTGCTGGCTGCCCGAGTCGGACACCCAGATCGCCCCGCCGGCGGCCGCGATGCCGATCGGCAGGGCGCCGACGCCGATGGTGCGGGTCCGGCTCGTCCGGGCGTCGATCCGGGTCACCGTACCGTCGCCGTAGTTGGTCACCCAGGCCGCGCCGGCTGCGAAGGTGATGTCGTACGGCTGATTGCCCACCGTGATGGTGCTGACCCGCCGGGTCGCCGGGTCGATCCGGGTCACTGCGGAGGCGGTGTAGTCCTCGACCCACACCGCACCCGCACCGTAGGTCATGCCGCACGGGCCGGCGGCCGTGGGGTAGCGGCGCAGGATCCGTCCGGTCACCGGATCGAGTTGCTGGACCGTGCTGTCGGTGATGTCGGCGACCCAGATCGAGCCGGCCGCGCCCAGCGTCGCGCACGGCTTGCTGCCGGTACGGATTCGCCTTGTCAGATAAGGCGGATCGCTCGCACCGGTGCTGCCGGCGGAGGGCGAACCGGAAGGGCCGGCCGAGACCGACCCGGCCGAGACCGACCCGGACGGAATCGACCCGGCCGAGACCGACCCGGACGGAACCGGGCCGGACGGAACCGGGCCGGACGGAATCGGGCCGGACGAGGCGCGATGGCTGCCGGAGCCGCAGCCGGCCAGTAGCGCCAGCGCCGTGACGAGAACGATGGACGAGCCGCATTTCCCCGTGTGCCGCATGCGGAACAACCATAGAAGCCGCTGGTCACAAATATACTACGAGATCGTAGTAGTTATCGTAACGCGGATGACCCGCTAGAGTCGGGGATCGTGGCTGGACTCGAGTTCCGCGGGCCGTTCCTGCTGGCCTTCGCCCTCGACCAGCAGCTGGCCACCCTGCTGCAGCAGGCGATGGCCGATGCGCCGCTGGCGCCCAACGAGTTCGCCGTGTACAGCGCGCTGCGGTTGCTGCAGCCCACCACCCCGACGCAGCTGGCCGGCACGCTCGGCATGAAGGCCACCACGCTGTCCAGCATGCTGGTGCGGATGTCGCGCAACGGCCACCTCAAGCGGCGGCGCAATCCGGCCGACGGACGGTCGGTGATCCTCACCCTGACCGCCAGCGGGGTGCGGGTCACCGAGGCCTGCTTCGGCTCGTTCGGCGTTGCCATCGCAGCATTCCGGCGCCACCTGGCGGTCGACGAGAAGACCCTGCTCGCCCACCTGGAGGCGATGAGTGCCGCGCTCGGCCAGGCAACCGCGGAGCTGGCCGGCCAGCAGGATCTTGCCGAGGCCGGTGGGTGAATCTCAGCCGGCTACGTCGATGATCGCCCGGCCGGCTACGTCGATGATCGCCCGGCCGACCACGGCCTCGTCCACCGCCGCGTGCGCGTGAGCGGTCTCGGCCAACGGATAGTGGTGCAGCGGCAGCCCGGCCTGCTCACCCACCCGGACGGCGCCGGCCAGCGCGGCGGCCGACACCGAGTCGACGGCACGCGCCTTCGCCGGCTCCGGCACGGTGTAGAGCAGTACGAACTGCCAGCGTGCGTTCGGCACCATCAGCGGCCGGATCGGCAGCGTCAGCTCGGTGCCGCCGTCGTTGGCGTACATCGCCACCGCGCCATGCGGTCCGAGCACCGCGACGTCGATCGCCGCGTTGCGCGCCGGGGACACCTCGACGATGCAGTGCACGCCGGCCGGGACGATCTTGCGTACCTCGGCGGCGACGTCCTGTTCCCGGTAGTTGATCACGTGGTCGGCGCCCGCCGCGGCGGCAAGCTGTGCCTTGGCCGGGCTGCTCACCGTGCTGATCACGGTGGCATCGGCCCACCGGGCCAACTGGATGGCGGCATTCCCCACCGCCCCGGCTCCGCCGGCAACCAGCACGGTGCGGCCGGTCAGCGCGCCGGGTGCCAGCTCGGCCGGGCCGTCCTCGGCCACCGTCAGCGTCCGGTGCGCGGTCAGGAACGGCACGCCCAGGCAGGCGCCCAGATCGAAGGAAGCCTCCTCCGGCAACGGCACCACCTGCCGGGCCGGGACCAGCGCGTACTCCTGGGCGGTGCCCTCCGGTCGCTGATAGGCCGCCTCCCACACCCAGACCCGCCGGCCCAGCAACGCCGCGTCGACGCCGCCGCCGACCGCGTCCACCACGCCCGCGCCGTCCTGGTTGGGCACCTGGGGCGGATCCACCGGCTTGCCGGGGCCGTCGGCGCGCCGGGTCTTGCAGTCGGTCGGGTTGACCGCGGAGCGGTGGATCCGTACCCGGACCTCGCCCGGGCCGGGTTCCCGGACCGGCTTGTCGATCGGGACGAGCACCTCGGGGCCGCCGGTCTGCCGATAGGCGATGGCACGCATGCGTTCACGGTAGCCGGGCCGGCAGCCGCCGCTCGGCCGAGCCATCGCGGTCCGCCGCTCGGCCGAGCGACCGCGGTTGCCGCCGGCCGGACGACCGCGGTTGCCGCCGGCCGGGCGACCGCGGTTGCCGCGGGCCGGGCGAAGGATGGCGATACTGGGCGGATGAGCAGCAACGGCCCGCAGGGCCCGGTCGACGCCTCGCTGGTACCGCGGTATGCCGGCCTGTCCACCTTCGCCCGGTTGCCGCGCCGGGAGGACGTGCCGGGGATGGACGTGGCGGTGCTCGGCGTCCCGTTCGACTCCGGCGTCAGCTACCGGCCAGGGGCCCGGTTCGGGCCGGCGCACATCCGGCAGAGCTCGCGCCTGCTGCGTCCGTACAACCCGGAGCTGGACGTCAGTCCGTTCGCCAGCCAGCAGGTGGTGGACGCCGGTGACCTGCCGGTCAACCCGTTCGACATCCGGCAGGCGATCGCCGAGATCGAGCGCGGCGCCGGGGAACTGGCCGACGCCGGTGCCCGGCTGCTGGTGCTGGGCGGTGACCATACCGTCGCGTTGCCGCTGCTGCGCACGATGTACGCCCGGTACGGACCGCTGGCGGTGCTGCACTTCGACGCCCACCTGGACACCTGGGACACCTACTTCGGCGAGCCGTACACGCACGGCACGCCGTTCCGGCGGGCCGCCGAGGAGGGCCTGCTGGACCGGCAGCGCTGCCTGCACGTCGGCATCCGCGGCCCGCTGTACGACGCCCGCGATCTGCCGGACACCGCCGACCTCGGCTTCGCCACCATCGCGGCGACGCAGCTGGACCGGCTCGGCGTGGACGGGGTGATCGAGCGGATGCGGGAGCGGCTCGGCAGCGGACCGGTGTACGTGTCGGTGGACATCGACGTGCTGGATCCGGCGCACGCGCCGGGCACCGGTACGCCGGAGGCGGGCGGCCTGACCTCCCGGGAGCTGCTCGCCATGCTGCGCGGGCTGGCCGGCGCCGAGCTGGTTTCGGCCGACATCGTCGAGGTGTCACCGCCGTACGACCACGCCGAGCTGACCGGCATCGCGGCGGCGCATGTCGGGTACGAGCTGCTCTCCGTGCTGGCCGGGTAGGCCTCGGCCCGGCCGAAAAACCGACCGACTGGTCGCTTTCGGCAAGCGGTTGCCTCCGCTGAGTCACCAGTACGTTGAGTGCCGTCTTGATCGCGTACGGTAAGCGGTGTTTACCCTTTGATTTATTGCTAAAAGCACGCTATACATGACAACGCTCAGGTCGACCGATATCCGATCACGGGGGTTGGGATGCGTATCCGCCGGCACAACAAACCGGATGCCGGTCGCGTGGCGGCTTCCCGGGTTGCCGAGGTGGTGCACGCTGCGCCGGTCGGCGGCTTCTCCTTCACCCCGTGTTGCGACCGCACCCTGCAGGAGCTGCCGGTCTACGACCGGGTCAGCCGGCACCCGGACCAGGTCACCTGCGGCCGGCTGAGCGAGGCCGACGAGTTGCTGCTGTCCGGCGCACCGCTGCCCGGCCGGCGGCAGAACACCGAGCAGCTGCTGTACCAGATGGCCATGTCGGTCCGGACCATGCGCGGGCCGCGGATCAGCCTGCAGCAGGCGCTGCGCTGCGTACAGGCGGCCGCCGCGGAACTGGCGCCGGGCCGTCATTCGGATGAGCACTGGTCGGCCAGCCTGCTCGTCCAGATCACCGCGCGGGCGGACGAACTGGCTGGCTGAAGCCGGGGCGTCGAAGGCGACAGCGAGTGAGCCTCGCAGCGAGCGCCAGCAAGCGAGGAGTCGAGCAGACGGCTTTGCGCACTGCCCTGGTTGTCACCCCGAGCGAGTAGCCTCTAGCCCACTCGAGATTTGGGGGAGGCCGAGATGGCAACTCGAAACAAGCCCTTCGCACCGGGTACCCCGTGCTGGGTGGATCTGCTCTCGTCGGACGTCGACAAGGCCCGTCAGTTCTACGGCGACGTGCTGGGCTGGACCGCGGAGGAGTCCGGCGCCGAGTTCGGCGGCTACGTCACCTTCCGCTCCGGTGGCCACCGGGTGGCCGGCCTGATGGCCAACCAGGCCGACAACGGCATCCCGGACTTCTGGAACACCTACCTCAGCACCGATGACGCCGAGGCAACCGTGGAGACCGCGGTGAAGGCCGGTGCCAACCTGATCGCCGGCCCGATGACGGTCGCCGACCTCGGGTCGATGGCTGTGCTGGCCGACCCGACCGGGGCGACCGTCGGGATCTGGCAGCCGGGCTCGCACATCGGCTTCGAGAAGTACAACGAACCGGGCGGCGTGGCCTGGGACGAACTGCACAGCAAGGACTTCGAGGCCAGCAAGCGGTTCTACGCCGAGGTGTTCGGCTGGCAGTTGGAGCCGACCTCGGACACCGACGACTTCCGTTATTACACCGGCCAGGTCGACGGGCAGCCGGTGGCGGGCCTGATGGATTCCAGCAAGTTCCTGCCACCGGAGGTGCCGTCGATGTGGACGGTGTACTTCTCGGTGCCCGACATCGACGCGGCGGCCGAGAAGGTGACCGCGGCCGGCGGGCGGGCGGTCCGGCCTCCGGAGGACACGCCGTTCGGCCGGCTCGGTGAGTTCACCGACCCGACCGGTGCGCTGTTCAAGCTGCACAGCGAGGTTTCACAGGGCTGAGCGTGCCGATGCCTGCTGGGCATCCGTCCGACTCCTGGAGGCGGCCATGCGGTCGTTCACTCCTTTCCTGCGAAGGCGGTTCGCCACCGACGGCCCGCACCCGGCCCGTCATGCGAAGCGTTCTTGTGGTGTGCCTGCTGGCCGGCGCTGCGGTGTTGCCGGCGACCCGGGCGAGCACCGCGTCGGCCGGCACCGTGCGCGGCCGGACCGTGCGCGGCCGGACCGTGCGCGGTGGCCGAGCGCGACCGTGATCAGCCGGCGAAGGCCTCCACCAGCGCCTTGTCGAATGCCTCCAGGTCGTCCGGCTTGCGGCTGGTCACCAGCGTGAAGCCCTGCGCGGAGCAGCTGAACACCTCGACGTCCCGCCATTCGCCGCCGGCGTTGCGGACGTCGGTCTGCAGGCTCGGCCAGCTGGTCAGCGTCTTGCCGCGTACCAGGTCCGCCTCGACCAGCGACCACGGGCCGTGGCAGATCGAGGCGATCGGCTTACCGGCGCGGGCTATCGATCGGACGAACTCGACCGCCTCCGGCACGATCCGCAGCTTGTCCGGGTTGGCCACCCCGCCCGGCAGCACCAGTGCGTCGTAGTCGTCCGGTGAGACGTCGCCGACCGCGCCGGACGGGTCGAACGTGTCGCCGGGTTCGATGTCGCCGTTGACCGCCTGCACCGGTTCCTGCTTCGGCGCCAGCAGCACCGGTTCGCCGCCGGCCTGCTCCACCGCCTGCCACGGTGAGGTGAGCTCGACCTGCTCGACCCCGACGTTCGCCACCAGGAATGCGATTCGCTTGCCGGCCAATTCCGCCGCCATCCTGCGCCTCCTTTGCAGTGAGTGCGCTGGTGGTTCAGCCCAGCCCACCCTATGCGCGATCAGCTGAGCACCACCAAGTCGACGCCCCGGGTGAGACATCGCACTACCGTCGGATGCTGTGGCGGGCACCGACGCGAGGACGGCTGACCGAGAGGCGGCCGTCCGGCGCGTCGGCACGTCCTTGCGCCGGCTGTATGCCGAGGCCGCGCATCTGGACCTGAGCCAGTCCGATCCGGTGGTCTCCGGCCGCAACGCGCTCGGCCTGGCCATCCCGCTCACCGTGGCGACCGCCCTGGGCAACCCGCTGGCCGGGGTCGCCGCCGCGACCGGCGCGTTGCAGGCGGCGTTCGCCGACCGGCCCGGCCCGTACCGGCTGCGGTTGGCCCGGATGTTCGGCACCGCGGCGATCGCCGGCTGCACCGCCGTGCTGGCCGCCGCGCTCGGGCATGACGGGGTCGCGTCGGCGCTGCTGCTGGCCGTGCTCGCATTCGGCGCCGGGCTGCTGATCAGCGTCGGGCCGAGCGCCGCCCAGGTCGGCATCGCCGCGACCGCCGCCGCGCTGGTGCTCGGCCACATTCCGCAGTCGCCACGAGCCGCCCTCTACGCCGGCCTGCTGGTACTGCTCGGCGGTGCCGGGCAGGCGGCGCTGGCCATCGCGGCCTGGCCACTCGGCCGGCACCGGCCGGAGCGGGAGGCGCTGGCCACCCTGTACCGGCAGCTGGCCGGGCTGGCCGCCGAGCCGATCGACACCCGGAGCAGTCCGCCGCTCGGGCCGGCGATCAGCGCCGCCTCCGCGGTGTTGCGCGGCACCGGGCACGACCACGGGCCGAGCGTGGAGGCCTATCGGGTGCTGCTGGACGAGGCCGTCCGAGCCCGGCAGGACGTCCTGGTGCTGTCCGGTTACGCCAGCCGGCTGGCCGAGACCGCGCCGGAGCGGGCCGCGGCACTGCGGGCCGAGTTGCGCCGGGCGGCCGATCTGCTGGAACTGATCGGGCAGGCCCTGGGCACCGGCCGTGACCTGGACCCGGGCCGTACCGCGGAGTTGCTGGCGGCGATGGGGAGTTGCCGGTCCGCACTCGGCGACTCGCTCACCGAACGGGCGGCGGTCAGCCGGATCCGCAGCCTGACCGGGCAGCTGCGCGCGATGGTGGAGACGGCCCGCACCGGCGCCGGCGAGGGACGTACCGACGAGGACACCGGCCGGCCGGCCGGTGGCAGCCGGCTGCGCGATCCGCTGGCCGTGCTGCGCGCCAACCTCCGGCCGGGTTCACCGGCCGCGCGGCACGCGCTGCGGCTGGCGGTCCTGGTGCCGGCCACCGACCTGGCGATCCGGGCGGTCGGCGTGCAGCGGGGCTACTGGGTGGCGCTGACCATCCTGGTGGTGCTCCGGCCGGACTTCTCCGCCACCTTCCAGCGCTCGCTGATGCGGGTGATCGGCACCGTGATCGGGCTGGTGCTGGCCAGCCTGCTGGTGCACTACCTGCTCGGCGACTCGACACCGGCGCTGATCGGGCTGGTCACCGTCGCCTTCTTCGGGATGCGGATGGCGGGCCCGGCCAACCTGGGGCTGTCCTCGGTGTTCCTGGCCGCCGTGGTCGTCGTGCTGTTGTCACTGATCGGCGTGCCGGCGCACAGCACGGTGGTGGTGCGGCTGGTCGACACCGCGATCGGCGGCGGGATCGCGCTGGTGGCCGTGCTGTTGTGGCCCAGTTGGGAACGTGGCCAGCTGCCCAGCCAGCTCGCCGAACTGGTCGCGGCGTACCGGAATTACCTGCAGGCAATGGTGGATCCGGCCAGCACGACGGCGCAGCGCGCGGCCGCCCGCAGCCAGGCGCGGCTGGCCCGCAGCACGGCCGAGGCATCGCTGGATCGGGCCCGGGTCGAGCCGGTCAGCTCGCAGGGCGCGGTGGAACTGGCCGAGGCGCTGCTGGCGCACAGCCACCGGCTGGTGCACGCGCTGGCGGCGTTGGACGCCACTCGGCAGACCCGGGGGATCTACGCCGAGGTGCCGCAGTTCCGCCGGTTGGCCGATGCCGTCTCGGACACGCTGGCCTCGGTGGAACAGGGCGTCCGGTACGGTTGGCGGCAGGCGCGGGACCTGCGGCTGCGGGCGCTGCAGGCCGAACTCGCCGAGGCGCTGGCCGACCGGCCGGACGAGCTGCCGGCGGCCGTCATCGAGGCCACCGACCGGCTGGTGAACAGCGCGAACTCGATGGTGGCAGTGCTGGCCGAGCGGACCCGGGAGCCGGTATGACGGCGGTGGCCGTGGTTGGCGCGATCAACATCGACCTGATCGTCGCCGCGGGCCGGTTGCCCGGGCCGGGCGAGACGGTGCTGGGCGCCCGGCTGCTTCGCTCCGGCGGTGGCAAGGGCGCCAACGCGGCGGTCGCCGCGGCCCGGGCCGGGGCCGAGGTGCGGCTGATCGGTGCGGTCGGTGCCGACCCGGACGGTACGGCGCAGCGCGCCGAGTTGGCCGCGGCCGGGGTGGACGTCGAGGACGTCGCGGTGCTGCCGGCGACCGGCACCGGCGCGGCGCTGATCGTCACCGACCCGGCGGGTGAGAACCAGATCGCGGTGGCAGCCGGTGCGAACGCCGAGCTGTCCGCCGACCACGTCCGGGCCGCCCTGGACCGCCGGCCACCCGGGTTGGTGCTGGTGAGCAGTGAGGTCTCACCGTCCGCCATCGCGGCGGCCGTCCGGTGGGCGGCGGCGGCCGGGGCCGGCTGCGTGCTCAATCCCGCGCCGGTCCGTCCGGAACTCGCCGGCCTGGTCGGCCGGTCCGGCGTGCTGACCCCGAACGAACGGGAGCTTGCCGAGCTGGCCGGTCTGGTCACCGGCCACCCGGAACCGGACGCCGCGGTCCGGTCCACCGAGGTCGAGGACGTCCGAGGCCGGGCCGCGTTGCTCGCCGCCCGGTCGGACGCCGCCGTGGTGGCGACCCTGGGCGCGGCCGGCGCGCTGATCGCACGACCGGACGGGACGAGCCTGCTGATCGCGGCACCCGAGGTGACC
>DASUAC010000414.1:0-10338 GCA_035763985.1 Jatrophihabitans sp.
GTCGCCCGCTTGGTGCGCAGCGTGCGCAGCGCGCGAGCCACGAAGGCTCGGGTCTGGGCCGGCTCGATGACCGAGTCCACGTAGCCGCGCTCGGCCGCGATGTACGGGTTGAACAGGGCGTCCTCGTACTCGGTGACCAGCTCGGCCCGGCGTGCCTCCTGATCCGGCAGCGAGGACGCCAACCGGCCGAGTTCCTTGCGGTGCAGGATGTTCACCGCACCCTGGGCACCCATCACCGCGATCTGCGCGGTCGGCCAGGCCAGGTTGATGTCGGCACCCAGGTGTTTGGATCCCATCACGTCGTACGCGCCGCCGAAGGCCTTGCGGGTGATCACGGTGATCAACGGCACGGTGGCCTCGGCATAGGCGTAGATCAGCTTGGCGCCGCGCCGGATGATGCCCTGCCATTCCTGGTCGGTGCCGGGCAGGAAGCCGGGCACGTCCACCAGGGTGAGCACCGGCACGTTGAACGCGTCGCAGGTGCGGACGAACCGGGCCGCCTTCTCGGAGGCGTCGATGTCCAGGCAGCCGGCGAAGTGCAGCGGCTGGTTGCCCACCACGCCCACCGGCGAGCCCTCGACCCGGGCGAAGCCGCAGATGATGTTGGGCGCGAACAGCGCGTGCACCTCGAGGAACTCGCCGTCGTCGACCAGATGCTCGATCACCGTGTGCATGTCGTACGGCTGGTTGGCCGAGTCCGGGATGAAGCTGTCCAGGAACTCGTCCTGCTCGGTGACCGCCAGGTCGTGGGCGGCCGGGTAGGCGGGCGGCAGATCCAGGTTGTTGCTGGGCAGATAGGACAGCAGCGCCTTGACGTAGTCGAAGGCGTCCTGCTCGTCGCCGGCCAGGTAGTGCGCGTTGCCGGACTTGGTGTTGTGCACCCGGCCGCCGCCGAGGTCCTCCATGCTGACGTCCTCGCCGGTCACCGTCTTGATCACGTCGGGGCCGGTGATGAACATCTGCGAGGTCTGGTCGACCATCACCACGAAGTCGGTCAGCGCGGGGGAGTAGACGTGCCCGCCGGCCGCCGCGCCCATGATCAGCGAGATCTGCGGGATCACCCCGGAGGCCCGCACGTTGCGGTAGAAGATGTCGCCGTACAGGCCGAGCGAGACCACGCCTTCCTGGATCCGCGCGCCGCCGCCCTCGTTGATGCCGATCAGCGGGCAGCCGGTGCGGATCGCGAAGTCCTGCACCTTGCGGATCTTCTCGCCGTACACCTCGCCCAGCGCGCCGCCGAAGACCGTGACGTCCTGGCTGAACACGCAGACCGGCCGGCCGTCGACCGTCCCGTAGCCGGTCACCACCCCGTCGCCGTACGGCCGGTTCTGGTCCAGTCCGAAGTGGCTGGACCGGTGCCGGGCCAATTCGTCGAACTCGACGAAGGAATCCTCGTCCAGCAGCATCGCCACCCGTTCCCGGGCGGTCCGCTTGCCCTTCGCGTGCTGCTTGGCCACCGCCCGGGCCGAGCCGGCGTGCACCGCCTCGTCGTAGCGCTGGCGCAGTTCGGCCAACTTGCCCGCGGTGGTGTGCGGATCGGTGGCGGCATTCGGCGAGGTGGCTTCGGCGCCGTCCGGCAGTGCGGACGCGGCACTGTCCGGCGCGGTGGGTTCGACGCTGCCGGGCGGGACGGACGCGGCGCTCATGAGCTACAGAGCCTAGTGGGTGCGCATCGCGCTCGCGCAGGACGTCGCAGGCCGTGCGAATGCGGTCGATGTTGACCGGTAGCCCTTCGCTGGGATCGCGGCATAGCGCACAATGTAGACATGACTGAGGGTGCAGGAACCGAGCCGAGCCGGGCGCCGCTGGACCAGGCCGCCGTTGCCGAGCAGTTGCCGGCCGGCTGGCGGCTGGAGGTGGTTGCCGAGACCGGTTCCACCAACGCCGACCTGCTGGCTGCCGCCGACCGCGGGGCCGCCGACCGCTCACTGCTGGTCGCCGAACTGCAGACCAGCGGCCGGGGCCGGCTGGATCGCGGCTGGCAGTCACCGACCGGTGCCGGCCTGACCGTGTCGGTGCTGCTCCGGCCCCCGGTGCCGCCGGCCGGCTGGGGCTGGCTGCCGCTGATCGCCGGGCTGGCGCTCAGCCGCAGCCTCGGCGAACAGGCCCGGCTGAAGTGGCCGAACGACCTGGTGATGGGTCCGGAGCAGGCCAAGGTGGCCGGCATCCTGGGCGAGACCGGAACCGACGTGGCGGTGCTCGGCATCGGCCTGAACGTCTCTACCACGGCCGCGGAGCTGCCGGTGCCGAGCGCCAGTTCCCTTGCTTTGCAAGGCTATCCGACGTTGGACCGGGGCCAGTTGCTGGTCAACCTGGTGCGCGCCCTGGACGCCGAACTGGCCCGCTGGTACGCCGCGGACGGCGACGCGACGCGGGTCGGGCTGGCCGATGACTACCGGGCCCGGTGCGCCACGCTGGGCAGCGAGGTCCAGGTCGACCTGCCCGGTGGCGGCACCGAGCGGGGCCGGGCGGAGGCGGTGGACGACTCCGGACGGCTGGTGGTCCGACCGGCCGGCGGCGAACCGATGGCGGTCGCGGCCGGCGATGTCACCCACATTCGGGCGGTCGAGGGGTAACTTCTGCTCCAACGAGCGCCGGCGCGGGGCCGGCGGCGAGGGAGCAGCACCGATGGCGTACCCGGAAAGTCTGCTGGCCGACGACGAAGAAGTCGTCGAACATCTGCATCCGCACTGGTTGACCCTGTTGTCGGCAGTGTTCTGGTTCCTGCTGCTCTGCGGGTTGACCGGGGTGTCGATCGCCTTCCTGCCCAGCAACCACGCCGTGCATCAAGGACTGCTGCTGGCGGTGGTCGTGCTGGCGTTGCTGCTGGTCTGCTGGCTCACCGTGGCGCCGCTGATCCGCTGGCGCTCGACCCACTACGTCTTCACCACGCACCGGGTGCTGATCCGGCGCGGCGTCTTCAAGCACACCGGACGCGACATCACGCTCAGCCGGATCAGCGACGTGGCGTACGAGCAGAGCCTGATCGACCGGATGTTCGCCGCCGGCACCCTCTACATCGAGTCCTCCGGGGAGCGCGGCCAGGAGACGCTGGTCAACCTGCCCCGAGCCAACGAGATGCAGCAGACGCTGAACCGGTTGATCGAGAACGACGCGTCCCGGCGCGGATACCCGCTGCACCGTCCCACCGACGCCTAGGTGTCGTTTGAGTGGGTGCTGAGCTGCGTCGGCGCTGCGACGCGGAAGTGTCATAGGGGGCTAGTAGCGTAGGCGGGCTGCGGCTTCTCTGAGCGAGATTAGCCTTTGATTTGCTGGGTAATCTCCATTGACGCTCACCACCTGACGGCGATAGAATCGAACCTATGGACGACTTGCCGGACGGGGTTGACCGACTCGGAACTGCTCGCCTGCGCGGTCGGCGAGCATCCGGCCTTCCGCACCGGTGCCGAGCTGGACCGGATCGACCCGTTGTCGTTGTCAGCCGGTGAGCGGGTGGATCTGCTGGCGGTGCTGGAGGAGCAGCGGCGCTGGTTCGACGCCGCCCAGCTGCGGCTGCTGGCCGCGATACAGGCCGGAGACGCCACTGAACTCGGGTTGGGTCAGGAGGCGGTGTCGCTGGCCTTGCAGCTGCCGCTGCGCACCGCGCAGAACCGGCTGGCCCAGGCCGAGACGCTGGTGACCGAGTTGCCGCGGACGCTGGCCGCGGTCGCCGACGGGTCGATCTCGGCCGCCCACGCCGGCGTGCTCGCCGAGACGGTCTGGCGGCTGCCGGCCGACGATCCGGGGTTGCCCGCGTTATAAGCGAAACGGGTGCGCTTCCTCACCGACCAGGTGGAACGCTCGGGATGGTTCGAGCGCCCGATCATCACCCACCTCGCAGGTCACTACCTAGGGCTGATGGATCGGTCGGTCGGTTCGGTCTGCAGCGGCAGCCGACTGTCAGCCGGTCCTGCGCTGCGAGCTGACCGACCGGTCGGCGGCCGTCCGGTCCTCGGCTGGTCCGGCATTCTGCGTGCCGCCGGCCGGTTGACCTGTCTGCTGGGTCCCCTTCGCTGCGGCAGCTGGGGCTGCCTGCTGCCGATCCGCCGGCGCGGGGGGCTTCTGTTGCTGTGCGGCCTGCCCGGCCTGTGCGGCTTGTTGGCCGGCTGGCGCAGCTTGCGACGGTTGCTCGGCATCGGTGCGCTGGGCGTCCTTCGGCGCAGTGCCACCCTTCGGGTCGGCACCACCTTTCGGCTCGGGGACGGCATTCGCCTGGTCCGGTTGCCCCGGCTTGCCCTGCTCCGATTTGCCCTGCTCCTGCTTGGCTTGCTCCGGCTTGGCCTGCTGGCCCGGCCCGCTCGGTGCCGGCTGGCCGGACTGCTGAGGCGTCCCGGCGCCCTGGACCGGCTCGAACGGGCTCACCGGGGCTGAGCTGGACAGCGTCGCCAGCATCTGCCGGACGTTGGCCAGCTGCGCGTTGATGCTGTCCCGGCGCTGGGTGGCCGCCGCCAGTTCCCGCTCGGACTCCGACCGGATCCGGTCGGCCCGGGCGACCGCCTCCGCCACCAGCTGATCGGCCTTCTGCTCGGCGTCGGCGAGTAGCTGGGCCGACCTGCGGGCAGCTTCGACGGCGGCACGGTCGGTCTCGGCCTGCAGTTGCTCGGCATGCTGCTGGGCGGCGCGCAGCTGCGCCTCGGCCTGCGCGATGCGCTGCTGGAAGTCCTGCTCGGCCTTGGCCCGCCGCTCGGCGAGTGACTGCTCGAACTCGTTGGCGGCCTGCGCCGCCTGCGCCCGCTGTTGCTCGTAGACCGCCTCGGCCTCCTCTCGCCGGGTCACCGCCTGCCGCTTCGCCTCGTCGATCAGCTGCTCGGCCGTCCGCTTGGCATCCTCGACGACACGGGCCGCCTCACGCTCGGCGTCGATCCGGGTCTGGGTGGCGTAGCGGTCGGCGTCCGACCGGGTCTTGGTCGCGGTGGCCTCGATCTCGGTCAGCTTGCGCCGGACCTCGACGGTCGCCGCAGCCCGGATCTCGGCCGCCTCGTCGTTGGCCCGAGTCAGGCTCTGCCCGATCCGCTCGCCGAAATCGGCGAAGCTCGGTTCGGCCGGTTTGGCGGCCGCCTTCGCCGCCGCCTGCCGGGCGGCAGCCTCGGACGCCGCCAGTTGTTCCGCCCGACGGGTCTGGGTCGCCGCCTCCTGCTGGGCTGCCTGCACCGCACCGGTGAGTTCGGCGATCAGCCGCTCGACCTGCTGTGGGTCATAGCCGCGCATGACCGTGCGGAACTCGTGCCTGCTGCTCTCGCTCATTCGGCCCTCATCATCTCGTCGAGTACGAAACGGGGTTCGTCGTGGGATGCCGGCTCACGGCCCTCGGTCCGATCCGGCTGGGTGGTCGGAGCCGGCTGAGTGCCGGTCTGGTTGTCGTCGCTGTCCGACCGGCTGCCATTATCGCCGGGCTCGGCCGATGGCTCGGTGGCCGGGCGGTCCGGGACGCTGTCGCGGCCGGCTGCCTCGGTGACCGGCCTGGGTACCGGGCTCGGCCGGCGACGACCGCCCGGCGCCTGCAGACGAGGATCGCCCGGGGCAACCGCCTCGCCTCGATTCACACCGCCCGCCGGCACATCGCCCGCCACCACATCGCCCGCCGGCACCGCGCGTCCTGGCGAACCCGGCTCATCGCCGGCGAGCGCCTCGATCAGGCCGGAGAGCTGACCCAGTTCGGCGGCAATGGCATCTCGGCGGCGGGTCAGCTCGGCCAGCTCGGCCCGCGCCGCGTCCAGCTGTTGCTGCGCCCGCCGGCGTTGCTGCTCGGCCTCGTCCCGGGCGGTGGCGATCAGTGCGGACGCCTCGGCCTGCGCGGCCCGTCGCTGCTGGTGCAGTTCGCGCTGGGTCTCGCCGAGTTGTTGGGCCACCTGCTCGCGCACCGACTGGGCACCGGCAGCCGCCTCGGCGAGCCGGCGTTCGGCCCGTTCGTGCTGTGCCTGACTGGCCGAGATCGCCTCGGCGCGCAACCTGGCCGCCTGCTGCCGGGCCTCGGCCAGCTCCTCGGCCGACTCCGCGGTGGCGCGGTCCCGCTGCCGGGCGAGTTCGGCGGTGGTCCGGTCCACCTCGGCGGCCAGTTCCGCCCGGCGGCGGCGCAGCCCGTCACCGGTGCTCCGCAGCACCGCGCGCAACCGCTGCCGGATCTGCCGGACCAGCTCGCCGGCTTCGGCGTGCGCGCGATTGCGGATCTGCTGGGCCTCCAGTTCCGCGGCTTCCAGCAAGCCGGTCACGGTGACCTTCGCCCAGCTGAGCTGGTCGGCCGCGGCCGCCAACCGTTGTTCGGCGTCGGCCTGAGCCTGCTCGATGATCGCCTGCGCCCGTTCGGTGGCCGCGGCCTGCGCGGTGGCTGCCGCCGACTCGATCTGCTCGGCCTGCTGCCGGCCGGCCAGTACGGCGCGGTCGGCCTCGGCGCCGGCATCGGCCAGCCGCTGGGCGGCCAGCCGATCCGCGTCGGCGATGATCTGCTCGGCTCGCTCGCCGGCCTGCCGTAGCTGCTCGGCCTGCTCGGCCTGCGCGCTCTCCTGCCGCTGGCGCAGTTCGGCGGTGAGCTCGGCATGCAGCCGGTCGGACTCGGCTCGGGCGCCCCGGAGCACTTCCTCGGCCTGGGACCGGAACACTTCGGAGGCCGCCCGCGCCGCCGACTGAATGTCCGCCGCCTCGGTACGTGCCTCGGCGAGCAGCTGCTCGGCGGTCTCCTCGGCCGTCCGGCCCAGCAGCAAGGCCTGCTGGGTTGCGTCGGCGATGAGGGCCTGGGCCTCCTCGTGCGCCTCGGTCAACCGGGTCGAGGCGGCGGCCTGCTTGAACCGCGCAGCGGCCAGCGCGTCCGTCAGATCGGCGCGCAACAGCGCTGCCTCGTCGGGATCGGCGGGCTGTCGGTCGGCCGGGAACGGCTGTCCCGGGTCGCCCTGCATGGAACCGATGATTCCAGATGGCGCCCCGAGGCACACGCTGCCGGGACGTCAGGCTCGCCGGTGAGCGGCTCGTCCCGGCTGTCGGAGCGCTGAGCCGTCCGGCGTGGGCCGCACCGGTACCCAGCGGGGAGGACTACCCTCTAGCTGGAATTGTTCTGGGCGGCAGTGTTCCTCGCCGCAGCGCAACCCAGGCATTCGGCGCCGCGATCAGAGCAGGAAGGTGCTGGTGACGACCATGGCCGGTAAGGCCGTGCGGCAGGTTCGGCGGGTGGCCCGGCGGGCCGCCGATCGCGTCTACACCCAGCGGTTGTCTCGTGAACTGGCCGACCAACCGCGACCGCGGCACGTCGGGATCATGCTGGACGGCAATCGGCGGTGGGCCAGATCGGTCGGTCATGACGACCTCAGCGAGGGGTACAAGGTCGGCGGCGCGAAGGTCGCCGAGTTCCTGAGCTGGTGCGTGGCCGCCGGGGTCGAGCACGTCACGCTGTTCATGCTGTCCGACGACAACCTGCACCGGCCGGCCGACGAGCTGGCGCCGTTGATCAAGGTCATTGAGAAGGTCGTCGACGAACTGGCCCATCCCGGCTACCGCTGGGAGGTCGAGGTGATCGGCGCGCTGGATCTGCTGCCGGCCAGCAGCGCGGCCCGGCTCAAGGACGCGGCCAACCTGACCAAGGACCGCGACGCGGTGATGAAGGTCGACATCGCGGTCGGCTACGGCGGCCGGCGGGAGATCGCCGATGCGGTACGGGCTGCCATCGCCGCGCACGTGGCCGAGGGCGGCGATCCGGAGGAGCTGATCAACAAGTTCGACGTCGAGGACATCTCCAAGAACCTGTACTCCTCGGCCGGGGCCGAATGTGACCTGATCATCCGGACCTCCGGTGAGCAGCGGCTGTCCGGCTTCCTGCTCTGGCAGTCCGCCTATGCCGAGGTGTACTTCTGCGAGACGTACTGGCCGGACTTCCGCCAGATGGACTTCCTGCGCGCGTTGCGCTCGTTCTCCCGGCGCGACCGCCGGTACGGCCGCTGAACAACTTACGTTAGAGATTCCCAGTTTCGGCCGGGTTACTTGACGCGGACCAAACGAATCTACAAAATCCTCTAACGGTGTCGGCAGGGTGCCGGTACACCGGACGGGGGATAACGCAGTGTCTCAGCCAAGCGAACCCACCTTTCCTGCAGCGGACAGTGCAGGCCCGCCGGTGGAGGTTTCGAATCCCGCAGATGCCGTTGCGCGGTACGGGAGTCCGCCGCCGGTTCCGTATGGCCAACCCCATTACTCCGCTGGCCCAGGAATCGCGGTGCCGCGTCGTCCGGTCGGAAGAAAGCGCAGCGCGTGGGGTGTCTGGTGGCTGTGCGGACTGACCTTCGGCATCTACTACCTCGTCTGGTACTGCAAGATCAACGCTGAGCTTCGGGCGTTCGCGCCCGACCGAATCCAGGTCAGCCCCGGTAAGGCGGTTCTGGCGCAACTACTGCCCATCTTCATGTGGGTCAGCTTGGCGAACACCAGCAATCGGCTCAACATCGCGCATCGCGAGATCAATTCGTCCGTCCGTGTCTCCGGTGGTATGGCGATCCTCGGCACCTTCTGGTTCAACTCCCAGACCCGTTACCTGCAGCGCCGGCTCAACAGCCTCTGGGACGCGCAGGACACGCTCGCCGCCAACTACGTACCGCGCCGGTCTCCTCAGCCGTAGGCCAACTCCGGCTCGGGGACGTCCACCGCGGGTTCGAGGGCGGCCCGGCGCAGTGCGATCGTCATGACCGCGGCCAGGGTGAACGGCACGATCATGCAGCAGGCGATGGTCGACACGGTCCGGCTGCCGAAGGCTCCGGTGAGCGGGGTGGCCGCCGATAGCTGCGGGCCGCGATACCCGCCAGCAGGACGCCCCGGGGCTCAGCATGCTCCGAGCCACATTGTCCGGCCCAGTATTGCGCATATACCGTCCGTGGACGCGGCAACAATGGGCGTCAAGCGGCTGAACCGAACCGGTGGGTGTGGCCTCGGGCTCTTCCCCAATCCGAAAAGGTTATCCACAGATCCTTCCGCCGCGCTGCGGGCTTCGTACCTCATCGGTAACCTTTCGCGTACGTGATCATTCAGGGCGAAGGGTTGAAGTGGTACCAACCGGCGTGGCCATCATCGAGGACGAGGTGCGGGAACTGGTTCGCCGCCGCGCGCTCGATCCGGTGCTGGAGCCCGATGCCACCCGTCGCCTGGTCGACGAGGTGGTGGCCGACTATCTCGACCGGGCCGCCGTTTCCGCCTTGCCGCCGCTGGCCGATCCGGGCCGGGCGGCGCGGGCGGTGTTCGACGAGGTGGCCGGGTTCGGCCAGCTGCAGCAGTTCTTCGACGACGGCATGGTCGAGGAGATCTGGATCAACGAGCCGGGCCGGGTGTTCATAGCCCGTCGCGGCCGTTCGGAGCTGACCACGGTGCTGCTCACCGCCGAGCAGGTCGCCGACCTGGTGGAGCGGATGCTGCGGGTGTCCGGCCGGCGACTCGACCTGAGTCAGCCGTTCGTCGACGCCCAGCTGCCGGACGGTTCCCGGCTGCACGTGGTCATCCCGAACGTCACCCGCCGGCACCTGGCGGTGAACATCCGCAAGTTCGTGATCTCGGTGTCCGGGCTGGCCGAACTGGTCCGGCTGGGCGCCCTGACCGACCAGGCCGCCCGGTTCCTGGAGGCCTCGGTCGTCGCCGGGGAGAACATCCTGGTCTCCGGCGGTACCCAGGCCGGCAAGACGACCATGCTCAACGCGCTGTGCGCCGCGATCCCGGCCGCCGAACGGGTGATCACGGTCGAGGAGGTCTTCGAGCTGCAGCTGCCGCTGCCCGACACGGTGGCCATGCAGACCCGGCAGGCCAATCTGGAGGGCACCGGCGAGATCACCCTGCGCCGGCTGGTCAAAGAGGCGCTGCGGATGCGGCCGAACCGGCTCATCGTCGGCGAGGTCCGCCAGGAGGAGTGCCTGGATCTGCTGATCGCCCTGAACAGCGGAGTACCCGGCATGGCCAGCTTGCACGCCAACTCCGCCCGGGAGGCGCTGACCAAGATGTGCACGCTGCCGCTGCTGGCCGGGGAGAACGTCAGCGCGGCGTTCGTGGTGCCCACCGTGGCGACCTCGGTGGATCTGGTGGTCCATCTCGGCACCGATTCGCAAGGGCGCCGCCGGGTCACCGAGATCCTCGGGGTGACCGGACGCACCGAGGGCGAGGTCATCGAAACCACCGAGTTGTTCAGCAGCGGGCACGGCAGCCTGCAGCGATCCGGTGGCTATCCGCCGCACCCGCACCGCTACCAGAGCGCGGGGTACGACCTTGCCGAGCTGTTGCAGGGTCACACCCGGTTCCAGCCGGGGTCGGGTAGCTGAATGGGGGCGCTGCTCGGCCTGATGTTCGGCGCCGGCCTGCTGCTGATCTGGCGGTCCGGTCCGC
>DASUAC010000415.1:0-2042 GCA_035763985.1 Jatrophihabitans sp.
GGCCGGATGCAGCGGCTGGGCATGTCCCACCTGAAGTGGCTGGTGGTGCGCGATCTCAACCTGATCGAGTCGGCCACCTTCTGGCGCGACGGGCCCGAGATCGCCTCCGGCGAACTGCGTACCGAGGACATCGCGACCGAGGTGTTCTTCCTGCCGGCGGCAAGCCACGCCGAGAAGGCCGGGTCGTTCACCCAGACGCAGCGGCTGCTGCAGTGGCGGCATCAGGCCGTGGCGCCCCCGGGCGAGTGCCGTAGCGACCTGGACTTCGTGTTCGAACTCGGCCGGCGGATCCGGGCGAAACTGGCCGGTTCGGCCGACGATCGGGACCGGCCACTGCTCGAGCTGACCTGGGACTACCCCACCGACGCGCACGGCGACCCGGATCCCGAGTCGGTCCTTGCGGAGATCAACGGCCGGTACCTCACCGGCCCGCACGCCGGCAAACCCTTGTCGTCCTATACCGAACTGCGCGCCGACGGGTCCACCGCCGCCGGCTGCTGGATCTACACCGGGGTGTACGCCGACGGCGTCAACCAGGCGGCCAACCGGGTACCGCGCGGCGGCCCTGGGCCGAGCCAGTCGGAATGGGGCTGGGCCTGGCCGGCCAACCGGCGGATCCTGTACAACCGCGCGTCCGCCGACCCGGCCGGCCAGCCGTGGAGCGAACGCAAGAAGTTGATCTGGTGGGACGCCGAGCAGGACCGGTGGGTCGGCGACGACGTGCCCGACTTCGTGCTCGACCGCGCGCCGGGCAGCCGCCCCGACCCGGATCAGGGCGGTCCGGCCGCGCTCGCCGGTGACGACCCGTTCGTCATGCAGGCCGACGGCAAGGGCTGGCTGTTCGCCCCGCGGGGCATGGTCGACGGCCCGTTGCCCACGCACTACGAGCCGCAGGAATCGCCGGTGGCCAACGCGCTGTACCCGCAGCAGCAAAGTCCCGCCCGGATGACATTCCCACGGCTGGACAACCTGTCGGCGCCGAGTGCCGGCGCGGCCGGCGCGGACGTCTATCCGTACGTGTTCACGACGTACCGGCTCACCGAGCACCACACCGCGGGTGGGATGAGCCGCTGGCTGCCCTACCTGTCCGAGCTGCAGCCGCAGATGTTCTGCGAGGTGTCCCCCGACCTGGCCGCCGAACGCGGCCTGGAGCCCTACGGGTGGGCCACCGTCATCTCGCCGCGCGCGGCGATCGAAGCCAAGGTGCTGGTCACCGACCGGATGACGCCGCTGGTGATCGGCGGTCACGTCGTGCACCAGATCGGGCTGCCCTACCACTGGGGCGTCGGCACCGACGCGGTGGTCAGCGGCGACGCGGCCAACGACCTGCTCGGCATCACCCTCGACCCCAACGTGCAGATCCAGGAGTCCAAGGCCGGTTCCTGCGACATCCGCGCGGGTCGCCGGCCCCAGGGCGAAGAATTGCTTCGGCTGGTCGCGGAGTACCAGTCCCGCTCCGGCGCGACCATCCGGACCGGCAACGTCCGGATCACCGACCCGAGCAGGGAGGGCTGATGGGCCAGCTGGCCGGACCGACCGACCCCGCCGCGGACGCACGGTGGCGAGATCCCAAGCCGCGCAAGGGTTTCTTCACCGACACCTCGATCTGCATCGGCTGCAAGGCCTGCGAGGTGGCTTGCAAGGAGTGGAACCACAACCCGCGCGACGGCGACCTCGAGCTGCTCGGTTCGTCCTACGACAACACCGGCGCGCTGGGCGCCAGCACCTGGCGGCACGTGGCGTTCATCGAGCAGGGCCCGGAGCGGATCGAGGCGGCGCGGGCGTCCGGCCGGGCGCTGGTCGAGCTCGGCATGCCCGGCGTCGGCGCGCCGGTTCCGGTCGACACGAGCCCGCCGGACACACCCGAGTTCCGGTGGCTGATGTCGTCGGACGTGTGCAAACACTGCACCCACGCCGGCTGCCTCGACGTGTGCCCCACCGGCGCGCTGTTCCGCACCGAGTTCGGCACCGTGGTGGTGCAGGCCGACGTCTGCAACGGCTGCGGCACCTGCGTGGCCGGCTGCCCGTTCGGCGTGATCGAA
>DASUAC010000416.1:0-4078 GCA_035763985.1 Jatrophihabitans sp.
GCTGCGACGGTGCAGCGCGACCGGTTCAGCCGGGCGCTGGTCAGTCACCTGCCGCCGGAGTCGATCCGGGCACTGGATCAGGCACTCACCCGGTGGGCCCGCCGGACCGATCGGCGGCTGAGCCTGATGAATCGCTGGATACCGAGGTCGCTGGTACGCCGGCCGCCGAAATGGCAGCGCTAGCGGGGGGCTGACCGGGCGCCCGATCGATGGTGGCCGGGCATCCTGATCGGCGATGCCCGGCGCCCCGATCGGCTGTCCAGCACTCGTCGGTGGCGCCCGGCGCTCGGTCGGTGGCGCCCGGCGCTCGGTCGGTGGCGCCCCGCGGCCCTATCCGAATTCGGGTGCAGATGACTGCGCCGCGCTGAAATTCAGCGCGGCGCAAGCTATCGGATTTGTCGAATACGCGGCGAAAGCCAGCCGGAAGTCAGTTCTCCTCGAACCGGCGGCGCATCCGGTCTTCCATCTTGGTACGCAGATTGCTCTGCCGGCTTGCGGCGTTGCTGGTGGTGCTGCTGATCGCCGCGGCGGTGGACTGACGCGGACCGCGCAGCGCGCTGGCCGCCGCAACGCAGGAGCCCACGATCAGTACGAAACCGAGCACACCCACCACGATCAGGTTCTGGGTCAGGCCGATCAGGACTACGGCCAATCCGAGCAGGACGCCCACGGCGGACAGGGCGAGCATCATCCGCACCCGGCTGCGGGGCCGAGCGGACCTTACGGACGACGCGAACTTCGGGTCCTCCGCATACAGGGCCTGCTCGATCTGGTCGAGCAGCCTTTGCTCATGCTCGGAGAGCGGCATGATGCCCTCCAATCCCTGTCGTGATCCGGTCCTATACCTACCCCTCGCACCGCCCGATGACACCTCAGCGGCCGGGCGATCCGAGGTACGTATCGAGCATACGAGTCCGCCTACAAGTTCGAAAGTTAACTGCTCGGATTGGCGGGTATATTCCCGCGATTCGTGCTCTCTCGACGCTCGGCGGGATCAGCCGGCCGGCCGGCTGCCCGGTTGCGGCCGCCGGCGCCGGCCGGCACGGTCGGCCCGAGCAGTGAGGCGGGGCGTACCACGGACTCCCCGAACCGGGCGGCCAGGGCATCGATGGCTCGCTCGGCAGCCGTCGGCGCGGGCCTGGCCGAGCCGGTCAGATCGAGTGCCAACTGGGTGGCTTCGCCGGCCGGACGAAGGTTCTCCAGCTTGACGCCCACCAGCCGGATCCGGGGCCGGTCGAGCCCGAGCGCCCGGTACAGCTGCAGCGCCTCGGCGTACACGGTGGCGGCCGAATCGGTCGGTTCGGGCAGCGTCCGGACCCTGGTCACCGTGGTGAAGTCGGCAAATCGGATCTTTATCCCAACCGTCCTGGCCACCCGGCCGATCTGCCGGAGCCGGTCGGTGACCTCGCCGGACCCGCGCAGCAGCTCCTTGGCGACCTCCTCCTCCCGGAGCAGGTCGCGGGCCAGCGTCCGGTCCGTCGAGATCGACTTCTCCTCCGCCCGGGCGGTGACCGCGCGGGGGTCGCGGCCGTTGGCCAGGTCCAGCAGATGCGCCGAGGCAGCCGGGCCGACCGCCCGGCGCAGCGTGTCCAGCGGGGTGTTCGCCAGCTCGCCGACCGTACGGATGCCGAGTCGGCGCAGCGGCTCGGCGGTGCGCGCGCCGACCCCCCAGAGCGCGGTCACCGGCAGCGGATGCAGGAAGTCGAGCAGCCCCGCCTGGCTGACCACCCGCAGGCCGTTCGGCTTGCAGCTGCCGGAGGCGAGCTTGGCCACCGACTTGATCGGCGCGATCCCGACCGAGCAGGTGAGCTGCTGCTCGGCGTAGATGCGGCGCCGGATCTGGCGCGCGATCTCGGCCGGCCGGCCGAACAGGCCGACCGCCCCGGAGACGTCCAGGAACGCCTCATCCAGCGACAGCGGCTCGATGACCGGCGTGAAGTCGGCCAGGACGCCCATGATCTGGGCGGACACCTCGGAGTAGCTGGACCGCTGCGGCGTGATCACCACCAGATTCGGGCACAGCCGGTGCGCCTGCGCCATCGACATCGCGCTGCGGATGCCGTAGGCCCGGGCCGGGTACGAGGCGGCAGCCACCACCCCCCGGCCGCCGTCACCCCCCACGACCACCGGCAACCCGCGAAGTTCGGGACGAGCTCGGATCTCCACACTGGCGAAGAACGCGTCCATGTCCACGTGCAGGACATGGCAGCCTCGGTCGTCCCCGTCTATCTCACCGGACGACCGCGGCAGATCCGCGCTTCTTCCCATGCTTACCTAGGCTAAGGGTGGGTTTCGCCGTTCCCGCTCGTCGCGAGCGGCGGTCGCGACACACCCTAGGTCTCCTCTCGGCATTCTCCGACGGCTGCTGCACCAGCGGCCGGGGTCGCGTCCGGTCAACTCGCCGCGTCCAATGACAGCATGCCGGCCATCCGTTCGACGATCGCGATGAACTCCCCCGCCGCGTGCAACAGCTCGTCCGCGTCGCGTTCGCTCACCACGCTCACCGAGCCGGCTTCGATGGCGGCCCGCCGGCGGGCGCTGTCAGAGAAGTAGGCCGACCATTCGGACAGTTCCGGAGCGAGCCGGTCCAGCAGCACCCAGGCGCTGGTGGGCTTGCGGGTGTTGGTCACCGCCGGCCGCGCCCGAAGCGCCAGCACTGACGCGGCCGCCCGCAAGGCAGCCACGTGCGCGCCGCGGTACTTCTCGGCTGGTTGCGTCTCGAGCACCGCTTCGGCCCAGGTGTGCCTGGCTTGGCTGAGCAGGCTGGCCACGCTGCCCGGGATCGGACTCGACATAGCGCACCCCCTTCGAAACGCGGACCTAAATCGAACTTCTGTTCGAGCTTAGCAGGTTGTCGGCGGATAGGAAGCCCTTGACCCGCCCGTATCGGGAGGCTAATGCGGGCCTCTGACAACACCGGATGAGCCGGCATCCGGCCGTCCGGCACCCCGCCAGCAGACCGCCCACAGCGTCACAGCCGGGTGACGCCGGCGTAGCAGAATCCGGCGGGTCGTGAATCGCCCGGCGGCGGTGGGTAGCCTCTCTTGTCATGTCGGATGCCCAGGTTGTGACTGCCCCCATCGCCGCTCGCAAACCCGTCGAACGGCTCTTCCACGGCGACCGGTTCGTCGACGACTACGAGTGGCTGCGCGACAAGTCCGACCCCGAGGTGATCGCCTACCTGGAGGCGGAGAACGCCTACGCCGAGGCGAGCACCGCCGGGGAAGCCGCGCTGCGCGAGCAGATCTTCACCGAGATCGTCAGCCGCACCAAGGAGACCGACCTGACCGTGCCGATCCGGCACGCCGGCTACTGGCACTACACCCGCACCGTGGCCGGCCAGCAGTACCGGCTGTACTGCCGGGTGCCCGCGACCGGTGACACGCCGCCGGAACTGCCGGAGGAGGCCGAGGCGCTGCCCGGCGAGCAGGTGCTGCTGGACGGCAACCTGCTCGCCGCCGATTCGGAGTTCTTCAGCGTCGGCACCTTCGAGGTGTCCCCGGCCGGCGATCTGCTGGCCTACTCGGTCGACCTGGCCGGCGACGAACGCTTCACCCTGCGGGTGCGGGACCTGGCCACCGGCCAGGACCTGCCGGACGAGGTCACCGACACCTACTACGACACCGCCTGGTCGGCCGACGGGCGGTACCTCTTCTACATCAAGGTGGACGACAGCTGGCGGCCGTACCAGGTGTGGCGGCATGCGGTCGGCACCGGCGCCGAGTCCGACGTGCTGGTGTTCGCCGAACCGGACGAGCGGTTCTGGCTCGGCGTCGAACTGAGCCGCAACCAGCGGGTCGTCCAGATCGGCATCGAGAGCAAGCTGACCCGCGAGGTGTGGCTGATCGATGCCGCCGAACCGGAGTCGCAGCCGGTGGTGGTGGCAGCCCGCCGGGAAGGCATCGAGTATCACGTGGAGCACGCCGGCGACCGGCTGCTCATCCTGCACAACACCAACCACCCGAACTTCGAGCTGAGCAGCGCCGATCCGCAGGATCCGGCCCCCGAGCGGTGGCAGACCGTGCTGGCCGGCAGCGATGACCGGCGGCTGCTGGAGATCGATGCCTTCGCCGGCCAC
>DASUAC010000417.1:0-3174 GCA_035763985.1 Jatrophihabitans sp.
TGCCGGCTCGCGGCGCCCGGCCGGCCGCCGAGTGAGGCCGGCCCGGCTGCCCGGCCCGTCGCCGGCCGGCCAGTTGCGCTACCTGCCCGGCCCGTCGCCGGCCGGCCAGTTGCGCTACCTGCCGGGCCTGCTCGGCAAGCCGTACGACGCACTGCTGGACCTGCACCGGCGCTACGGACCGGTCTGCCGGTTCGGTTTCGGCAGCCAGCAGTACGTCCTGCTGTTCGGGCCGGCGGCGAACCAGCTGCTGCTCACCGATTCACCGGACCGTCCGAACTTCCTGTCCCGCGATGTGCTGAGCCTGCTGATCCCGGTGGTCGGTTCGTGCGCGATGGTGGTCAGCGACGGCGCCGACCATCGCCGCCGCCGGTCGCTGGTGCAACCGGCCTTTGCCCGGCAGCGGATTCAGGGCTACCTGCCGGTGATCCTCGCCGAGGTCCACCGGATGCTGGACGGCTGGCGGCCGGACCGGTCGGTCGATGCGTTCGCGCAGGTGCGCTCGTGCATCCGGCGGATCGCCATCCGGTCACTGTTCGGCGACCGGCTGCAGGCGCACACCGACGAGATCGGCCGGCAGCTCGAGATCGCGCTGCGCTACATCAACCGGTCGCCGTTCCTGCGCTTCGACCACGACCTGCCGGGCACCGGCTACCGCCGGGCGATGACGGCCCGGGCCGGCGTGGACCGGCTGGTGCAGGCGGAGATCGCGCACCGCCGCGCCGAGCCGCAAGACCGCGGTGACGTGCTGGACGCGCTGCTCGGATCGTGCGATCACGCCGGCGACCAGCTGACCGACCTGGAGGTTCGGGACCAGGTGATCAGCCTGATCGCCTCCGGCTATGACTCCAGCAGCTCGGCCGCCGGCTGGGCGGTATATGCGTTGTTGTCGCATCCCCAGGTCTACCAGCGGATTCGCGACGAGGTGGCTCGGGAGGCCGGCGACGCGCCGCTGACCGGCGAGTCGCTGGCGCGGATGAGTTACCTCGGCGACACCGTCTCGGAGATCCTGCGGCTCTACACGCCGGGAGTGCTGACCGGACGCACCGCGGTTGACGGTTTCACCTTTGCCGGCCAGCACATCCCGGCCGGCACGAAGGTGCTGTACTCGCAGTACGTCACCCACCGGATGCCGGAGTTGTGGCCGCAGCCGCTGGAGTTCCGGCCCGAACGCTGGGATCCGCGGCAACCCGACTACCGGGAGCCGGCGCCGTTCAGCTTCGTGCCGTTCGGTGGTGGCTATCGGCGCTGCATCGGTTTCGCCTTCGCCGAACTGGAGTTGCGCGCGCTGATCGCCGAACTCGCCCGCCGGACCGAGCTGTCGCTGGCCACCGGCACCGTGCAGCCGACCGGCGTGGCCACCATGTGGCCGAAGGGCGGGGTGCCGGTACGGGTGCATTCGGTACGGCCGAGCGGCTGAACCTCAGTCGGCGTGCCCGGCCGGCTGCCGAGCCAGCCGGCTGATTGCCCGTTCGGCCAGCGCCGGCCGGTCGAGCTTGCCCTGATTGCCGGTCACCGGCAGCGATTCCTCGGCGAACAGGTGGCGCGGCACCATGTGCCGGGGCAGCCGCTCGGCGAGGAACCGGCGGTAGGCCGGCTCGTCCACCGGCCTCGCGGCGGTGTAGAGCAGCGCAATGTCCTGCCCCACCTCGACATTCGCCACCCCTACTGCCGCGCAGCTGTCGATGCCGGGGAACTGCACCGCGATCTCCTCCACCTCGGTCGGGCTGACCCGGAAGCCGGAGGTCTTGATCATCGCGTCCCGCCGGCCGACGAAGTAGAGGTAGCCCTCGGCATCGGAGTAGACGATGTCACCGGAGAACACCACGGTTTCACCGGGGTATTGCGGCAGCGTGCCGAACCGCTGCGCGGTCTCGGCCGGGGCGTTCCAGTAGCCCTTGCTGATGCAGCCGCCGCGGTGTACCAGTTGGCCGTGCTCGCCGGGGGCGACCTGGCGCAACTGCTCGTCCAGCACCAGGATCTCCACCTCGGGGATGGCCCGCCCGATCGAGGTCGGCCGCCGGTGCAGCTCGGCCGGGTCGAGGTAGGTGGAGCGGAACGCCTCGGTCAGCCCGTACATCAGGAAGGTACGCGCCGCCGGGAAGCTGGCGGCCAGATTGTCCAGCATCCGCTGGGAAACCGGGCCTCCGGAGGAGGAGATGTAACGGACGCCCGTCAGGTCCACGGCGGGCCGGCTGCGCAACAGCCGCGGGTCGAACATCCGGGTGATGATGGCCGGCATCACCGGCAGCGCGGTGATCCGCTGCTCGGCGAGGAAGGTGAAGCAATCGGCCGGAAAGATCAGCTCGTGCAGGCACAGCATGGCTCCGGTGAGCAGCGACTGCCACAGCTGGTTCAGCCCGTAGTCGAAGTTCAGCGACAGCAGCGAGCCGATCCGGTCCGAGCCGGACGTGCCCAGATATGCCGCGGTGATCCGGGCGCCGTCGACGATGTTGCGGTGGCTGACCATGATTCCCTTGGGCCGGCCGGTGGAACCGGAGGAGTAGATGACCGCGGCGACGTCGCTGCCGATGCTCGCCATCGGCAGCCGGCCGTCGGCCGTCGTCCGGAGCAAGGTCAGATCCCGTGCCGGCTCGGCGGCGCCGGAATGGCCGTACAGGAACGGCAGCTCCGGCACCGCGGCGTGGATCTCGCCGGCCCGGGCGGCGTCGGTGATGACCAGCCGCATCCCGACGTCGGTGACGATGTGCCGGATGCCTTCCCGTTTGAGCCTGGGCAGGATCGGCACGATGATCGCATCCGCCAGTGCGACGCCCAGGATGGCGACGGCCTGGTCGACCGTCTTGGCCATGCAGATGCCGACCCGGTCGCCGCGGTCCAGGCCGTCCCGGCGCAATGCAAGTGCGGTTCGGCTTGCTGCGGCGTGCAATTCGGCGAAGCTCAGCGTCACCGTGCCGTCGGTGATGGCCGGCCGGTCGCCGAACCGGCTGGCGGCGTCCTCGACCAGCGCGGCGATGCTGTACAGGGTCACCGCGCCCCGCTGCCGGCAGGCGCGTCACGTGAGGCGGCCGCCAGCAGGCCGCGCGCCCACAGCTGGTGGCCGTGGTCCAGCGTGATCTCGCCGGCCGTGCGGCCGGTTGCCGCCTCGAACACCCGGGCGACGGCCGCCGGCGTCAGGCCGGCGCAGCCACCGCCGGTCACCACCAGCCGAGTGCC